>JAFSYP010000052.1 GCA_017449935.1 Clostridia bacterium | reverse complement strand
GCAGATGGAGTTCCAGACCTTCTGCAAGGAGGGTACGGACGGCGAGCTGTACGATTACTTCAAGGAATACGGCAAGAAATACTTCGAGGATCTCGGCATCGCGCCGGAGCATCTGCGCTTCCACGACCACGAGAAGCTGGCGCACTATGCCAAGGCTGCCTGCGACATCGAGTTCCTGTTCCCGTTCGGCTGGGGCGAGATCAACGGCACGCACAACCGCACCGACTTCGATCTGACACGCCACCAGGAATACAGCGGCACGAAGATGGACTATCTCGATCCCGTGACGAACGAGCGTTTCGTCCCGTATATCATCGAGTCGACCTACGGCCTCGACCGCACCGTGCTCGCGCTGCTGTGCGAGGCGTACGACGAGGAAGTCATCGACGCAGAAAAGAACGACACGCGCGTGGTGCTGCACTTAAGCCCCGCCGTCGCGCCGTACAAGGCGGCCGTGCTGCCTTTGAGCAAGAAACTCAGCGACAAGGCGATGGCGATCCGCGACGAAGTGAGCAAATTTTTCATGGTCGATTTCGACGAGACCGGCTCCATCGGCAAGCGCTACCGCCGCCAGGACGAGATCGGCACACCGTTTTGCATCACATACGACTTTGAGTCCGAGGAGGACGGCTGCGTGACCGTCCGCGACCGCGATTCGATGGAGCAGGTGCGCCTGCCTGTCGGCGAGTTGGTCGGCTATATCGAAAAGGCGCTGGTATTTTAAAAGATGGAAAAAGAAACGAACATTCCGATCCCGAAGAAAAAGAACGTCTGGCTGCCGATCGTTGTCATCGTCGGCGTGCTGGCCGTGCTGCTGGCGCTGCTGATCGTCATCGTCGGCAAGGTCGGACAGAACGGCAGTCAGCCCGCGCCCGTGATGGTCGCCGGCAGCAGCCACTTTGAGATGTACGAAACGCGCACAGATACAGTGCTGCTGACGTATTCCATTACGCTGCGCAACGAAACAGATCAGGATCTGAGGGGCTTCGCGCTGCGCGGCGTCCTGCAGACGGACTACAACAAGGGCTATATTCTCTCCCCGGAGGCGACGGTGCGCCAATGGGGCGAGGTGACGAGCACGTTCACGATCAAAAGCGGCGAGGCGAAGACGTACGATTTGATCCTTACCGCGAAGTACCACCGGACGCAGCGCACCGCGTCCCGCGAACTGCCGCAGCTGTATGCCGTCTATCCCGACGGCAGCGAGGGCCTGATCGAGATCGTCGACGAATAAGACAAAGAAGAAAACCGTTATGGACAGAACGCCCGCAAATGAAATTCCAAACGATGCATCATCGGCGAGAATGTAAGGGCGGTCATGGCCGTCCGCGAAATAACCCGCCATTTGCGGCGGCGCAGCGGACGCGCGATGCGGAGTCGGAAAACCAAATATCGTTTGGCAATATGCTTTTGGAGTACAGTTCGCTGTGCTCCTTTTCTTTTTTCTTCTTTCCGCGCGGATGTGACAAAACTGTCACGGACTTGTTATCGTGTTTTTAAAACGCAAATGTAGAATTACAATTGTAAACCGAGGATAACGACGCATCGGAAAGGAGGAGGAGGCCGTATGTTTCATTTCACGCAGCGTCCGTACGGCATGGCGCTGCAGCGATTCGGACAGACGAACAACCGACAGAATGAGGAGGGTTATTTATGAAAAAGACAATGCAAAAATTGCTTGCCGTATTTTTGGCGGCCGTGTTGATGTGCGGCACGCTGCCCTTTGCGGGCGTTGCGGCGGCGGACATATACAGCGGCACGATCAGCGGGATCAACTGGATGCTGAACAAGCGCGTCGGACTTCTTTCCTTTACGGGATCGGGTACGCTCTCGGCCTTCACCCCCGGGGTGATCGTCGGACAGGGCGCGTCGTATTCGGACATGGACAGCGTCCGTGTCATCGAGATCACCGAAGGCATTACGAAGCTCGGTACGTTCAGCTTTTCACACTATCATAATCTGCAGGACGTTTATCTGCCTGCGTCGCTGACGGATCTGAGCGGACGCAACATAGGCTTCGCGAACGATCCGACGTTCCACGTCGACGAGGGCAGCGCATACCTGACGAAGGACGCGTACGGCGTTCTGTTTTCGATCGACGGCACAACGCTGATCCGTGCGCCGCAGAAGATCGAGCCGGATTATGTGATCCCGGATACGGTCCGGACCATCGACGAAAACGCTTTTGCCATGTGCACAACGCTCGAGTCTATCGTCATTCCCGATAACGTGCAGACGATCAGCAAAGGCGCGTTCTATCTCTGCACGAATGTACAGAGCATCACGCTCGGCAGCGGCGTACAGACGATCGGCGCAAAAGCGTTCAGCGGCAGCCACGTATCGACTGTCCGCATCCCCGCCGCCGTGCAGAGCCTCGATCATACGTCGTTTGAGGCAACCATCGCTTTGACGGCGTTTGAGGTTGACGCGCAGAACGGGAACTACGCGTCCCCGGACGGCGTTCTGACCGACAAAAACGTGACGACGATCCTGGCATATCCGTCGGCGAATGCGCGCACCGCGTACGCCGTTCCGGACACCGTGCAGACGGTCGAGGCGCGCGCTTTTTCCAACGCGTGGTATCTGACCTCCGTCACGATCCCGTCGTCTGTACGCACACTGGGCGAAGGCGCGTTTGCTTACGCGAAAAAGCTGACGAACGTCACGATCGCGAACGGCCTTCAAAGCATCGGCAGCAACTGCTTCATCAATGCTCCGCTTGAGAAGATCACACTGCCGAATTCGATCAAGACGATCGAATGGAGCGCGTTCTCCGGCACCGCGCTGGACAGCATCGTGATCCCCGGCAGCGTCGACGACCTGTCGCATCTGTTCTCCGGCTGTAAAAACTTACATGCCGTCATTCTGCGCAGCGGCGTGCTGACGGTCGATCTGACCGCGTTTGCGAATCTCAAAGCGCTCGAGACGGTGCACATCCCGTCGACCGTAACGAGCATCGGCAGCCGCGCGTTTGAAAACACGACCGCCGTGATCTGCTCCGATTCCGCGGACTGCGAAGCGAGCCGCTATGCGGCAGAGCATGAGATCGGGTTCTCCGTCTGCGAGCATGAGCCGACGTGCGGCGCGCACGCTTATGTGCAGACGAACGTCAAAGAAGCGGACTGCACGAACGCGGGCTACACGGAATACATCTGCAGCGTCTGCGGTCACGTCAAAAAGCTCACGATCGAGCCGACCGGACACAGCTTTTCGAGTTGGACGGCTTCGGGCGATCAGCACCGGGGCGTCTGCGACAACTGTAAAAAGACGTTCCGGTATGCGCACAACTATACGTCGACGGTCACAAAGGCAGCGACCTGTACCGAAGCGGGTACGCGCACATTCACCTGCGGCGAATGCGGCGCCTCTTATGACGAAACGATCCCGGCGCTCGGTCATGCTCTGTCGGTTACGGTCGTCGAGCCGACCTGTTACGAGCAAGGCGTCGTCACGACGCGCTGTTCGCGCTGCGCGTACGTCGAACGGGAATTCACGCCCAAGTTCGAGCATGAATGGGAAGAAACGGCGCGTACAGATCCGACCTGTACCGAGCCCGGCACGGCATGGTACAGATGCCGGCTCTGCGCAGACAGCAAAACGGAAGAGCTGGACCCGCTCGGCCATGACTGTCCGGCCTTCCTGACGGAATGGACGGAGACGACGCATACGATGTACTGCACGCGCTGCGGCGAAACGATCAGCGGACGGCACGATCTCAAGATCACCCATGAGATCGCGGCGACCTGCACGCGCGACGGCGAGAAGACCTATACGTGCGACGTCTGCGGCTACGTCAATTCCAAGCCCGTGCCCCGTCTCGGACACGATTTCGGCGACTGGCAGCCGATGGAAGACGACAACGAATACCACTGCCGCATCTGCACGCGCTGCGGCGACGAGGAAGATATGCCCCACCAGATACAGACCGAGATCATCCCGGCTTCCTGCCTGCAGAGCGGACAGAAGATCTCCCGCTGCCGTCCATGCGGATATACCGTAACGGAAACGATCCCGCCGACGGGACATGATTTCATCGAGGACGTGACGTATCCGACATGTGAGGAGGACGGCGTCCGCAACCGCTACTGTTCCGACTGCGGCCTGCGCGAGAAGGAGATCCTGCCGAAGACAGGACATCGCTGGACGGTCGCGAATTCCGTGCCCGCAAGCTGCACGCAGGACGGGGTGACGGAATACGTCTGTGAGAACAATCCGAGACACAAAAGATCGGAGAGCATCGAGGCGACGGGACACGCGTACGACGTGGCGTTCTATACGGCGACCTGTACCGAGGGCGCCAAAATCGTGTACGCCTGCCGGAGATGCGGCGATTCTTTCACCGAATACGATCCGGAGCAGCCTGCGCTCGGCCATGACTACGACGCGTGGCAGCTCCTGGAAAATACGGAGATCAGGACTTGCAGACGCTGCGGCGAAGAGCAGACGCGTCCGGTCTCGTTCGCGGACTATACCGTCCGCGTGATCCGTATGGACACATCGGGCGTCTACGGAGCGCCGGAGTTTTACACGCACAGGGGCGTCGTGGGCAGAACGGTCAGCGTTGACGCGAAGGAATACCTTTCGGCAGGCTGGACGCTCAACGAAGCGGACTCCATGCTCTCCGGCACGCTGGCGGAATCCGGCACGACGCTGGACGTGATCCTTGACCGCGTGCAGATCACCGTTTCGTTCCTGCTGCCTAACGGGAACGGCTATACGACCTATGAGCAGCTCGGCGTCCTGTTCGGCGCACAGATTGTGCTGCCGCTGACGCCGCAGGGAGACGACTGGTTCTTCCTCGGCTGGTTCACGGCCGACGGCAAACCCTTCACGGGCGCGGCGGCCGGCGCAGAAGATCTGACGGTCTACGGCAGGATCGAGATCGTCGATCCGACGCTGGCACCGACCGACGAAGAGCTGGACGCGCTGTACGACGCGATCGGCAGACTGCCCGACCCGGAAAACCTGTATTTCTATAAGGACGAAGCGATCCTGCGCGTGGCCGCTGCGCTGAACAGCCCGCTGACGGATGCGAACGCGTTCATCGCGGACGCCTGTGCGAACGGCTATGCGCTCCGGGGCGAACTGACCAAAGTGACGGTTCTTGCCGCCACGCAGGCGCTCAGAGCGCTTCTGGACGCGAAAAACGAAACAGGACTGCGGTACTCGACGGGGGACGGATTCGTCTGGCGCGACGAGTCCAAGGCCGAGCTCGACGTGCGCGTCGTTCCGATCAAGGTCAACGGCGCCCCGACAGACGGCTCGAACGCAGTCGCGGTCAACGCAGGCGACCGCATCACCTTCGCGGTCCGGATGCGTACCAATTTCCACCTGTCCGCGGCGGACATCCCGATCGTTTTCGACGCGACACGGTTCTATCTGGTCGACAAGAACGGCCGCCGGTTCTCGTATGATTCGGGACGTCCTTCCGAAGTGGACAAAGCGACTTCGCTGATCCCCGGTCAGATGATCTCGACGCAGGACGTCGCCGAAGAGATCGACGACAGCTATACGATCGAATGCTTTACCGTCGACAGCCCCGAGGGACAGTACCCTGAAGCGTACCGTATTCCCGGTCTGATGCGTCAGTTCAAGATCCTGCATCTTCAGATCAGCCCGAACGTGTTCGGCACGGTCACGCAGAAGCTGACGGAACAGAACGATCTGCTGTGCACCTTCACGCTGGAGGCGCGGCCGGACGCGGCGTATAACAACAGCGTCAGCGCCGTCGGCGCGCCGCAGGACTGGTACAAGACGTCGGCCGACTTCGACACGATCTTTGCCGTAACGCGTGCGGCCGGTATGCGCACGGACGGCGTGACGCCGGCGCTGCACGGTTCGTCAGCCGGATTCGCTTTTGAGATATTCGACAGCGTTGCGCAGTACGGTCAGAGCGTGACGACGCAGAGCGGCGAGGTCAGGTTCGCGGAACAGACGCTGCCGCCGAAACCGCCGGTCCCGACGTGCGAGCACGACTATGAGATCCTCGAGGAGAAGGAACCGACCGTGGAAGAGGACGGCTACCGGCAGGAGCGCTGCACGAAATGCGGCGACGTCCGGACAGAACCTGTTCTGTACGCCGATCCGCTGCTGGAGGTCAAGCCGACCAAGGGAACGCCCGGCAGCATCACGGACGTGGATATTTACCTGAGAAACAATCCGGGGATCATTTCCACACGTCTGTTTATCCGGTACGATCCGGACGTGCTGACGCTGGAAAGAATCGAAAACGGCGAGATCTTCTCCCGCCACGAAGCGGTCATTGAGGGCGGCGATCGCGATCAGATCCCGTATATCCTGTATATGGCCGACGAGCTGGCCAGGGAGGACTACACGCAGGACGGCCTGCTGGTCAAGCTGATCTTCTCGGTGAACAGAGAAGCGGCGCTCGGCGCGACCTCGATCGAGCTGTCCATTGACTCCGAGTCCACGTTCAATGTGCCGCTTCAGAATAAGCCGATCGCCGTGCGAAGCGGAAACGTCATGATCCAGCGCATGTACGGCGACGTCGATCTCGACGCCGAGCTGACGCTCAAGGACGTCGTGCTGATCCGCCGGTTCCTTGTCGACGGCAATAAGGAGGATCTGTTCCCGGTATGCATGGACTTCTACAAGGACGGCCTGATCAACAACAAGGATTCCATCTATCTCGCCCGATACATCGCCGGCGGCTGGGACATCGAGCTGCCGGAGGACGAGGCGGAAGACGACGGCCCGATCCCGTGCGATCCCGGTCCGGACAGCGAAGATTTCGGACCGGATTGGTAACGCCGGAGCCATCCCGTGTAAGTAAATAAATTAACAGTCGGCCGCCGCGGACGGGTCTTCCCAACTGCGGCGGCCGTTCTGCCTGTCCCGTCGGCCCGACCGGAAAAACGTGCGAGAACCTCCCGCCCGCCCGCAGGGACGGCCGCCCGTAATCATTCATGGCATTTTACGGCGAAAGGAACAGACTTCCCCTGGGGGCAATGTCCACAACTTAAGCGGAAACTTATTTCCGGGGTGAATCCGAGATCTGGGAAAAGAACGGTCATTACGGATTGGAACGACCGCCAAAGACAACTCGCGCTGAATATGCTTGAACAATTTTCTGCCTTTGGGATGACCGGCATGCTTGCCCTGCAAACAAAACGACCTGCCGCGGCGGAGGAACGGATCGCCCGCGCCCCAAGGGAAGGCAAATGCAGCGTCGCCGGGAACAAAATCGGAAAACGACAGGGAAGATGATAAGAAAAACAAGAGAAAAAATTACGGGAAAGATGACAGGGAAAACGACAGGGTATCCTACCGACATAAATAGATAAAGATATAGATAAGACAAGATATATATTAAACGCACAGGGAGAGTTGTCCGTAATACGGCAACTCCCCGCGCTTTTTTTATAATAAGTGAAGGGACGCATTGACAAGGAAGGAAAAGCGGATCAAGCGCCCGTGGTTTCTCACACGGAACGAAAAACTTCTCTTGTGACAGAATTGTCACACGTCGGTCACGCGGTTTTGAATCGGGCGAATTATACTGGGACCAGAAGGAAACAAACGCGCATTGTCAAAAAACGAAAGGAGAATCCGTATGAAAACGAACGTTGCGTTGAAAAAACGATTTGCGGCTGCGCTTGCCGTGCTGTCGGCGTGCGTGCTGCTGTTTGTCGGAACCGGCTGCTTTGTCGCGCTCGAGGGACCTGTGTTCGTGATCGAAGACATGGCGTCGTACGAATGCTATTTCGATTCCTCAGGCGGCCGGGAAGTCATTAACGTCGTTTCAGACTGTACTTACTGGGAATTCGACGATCCGGGTCAATCTAACGACAAGTGGATCTCCGTGTACAGGGACGGAGGAAACGCGCTTGTCGTCCGGGTCAAGCCGTCCGACAAACCGCATTCGCAGAAGATCCGTCTGCGCGCGATGAAGCAGGAGGACGGAGTCACGCTTGCCGAAGCGACGCTGACCGTGCGGCAGCTCGACGGCGCGTGTCCGCTGACGCTGAGCAGCTATGAGGGGACCTTCCCGCAGGCAGGCGGAAGAGTGGTCGTTCTCGTGAATTCCGCAACAGGCTGGCGGATGGAGAACACGACCGAAGACCGCGGTTGGTTCACCGTGACGCGGACCGACCACAGCTTTATGGTGAACGTCAAAGAGAACGAAACAGGGGAGAGCCGGACCGGCGAGCTGGTCTTCTCCAACAAGGACGACGCCAAGACGTTCCGCTTCACGCAGGAATAACGCCGGCGGACCAGGAAAGGACGCTGTCAGGATAGGAAGGGAGAATTTATATGAACACAAATATTACAGTAAAAAAACGCTTTGCGGCGGCGCTTGCCGTGCTCTCGGTCTGTGTGCTGCTGCTCGTCGGAACGGGCTGTTACGTCAGACTCAGCGGCCCCGTTTTCGTGGTTGAGGATAAGAAAACGTACGAATGCTATTTCGGCTTCAGCGGCGGCTCAAAGGCCATCCCCGTAACGTCGGACTGCTCTTTCTGGAGGATCGAGGACCACGCGGGCACGTCGGACAGCTGGGTGTCCGTCACGAAAAGCGGGGACGGCCTGCTCGTTACGGTGAAACCGTCCGACGTTCCGCGCACCAAACAGATCATGGTTTACGGGATGACGGACGAAGCCGGTCTCACAGTCGCCGGCACGACGCTGACCGTTCGGCAGACGGAGGAAAAGAGTCCGCTGAATCTGAGCAGTTATGAACAGGAATTCCCCCAAAGCGGCGGAGAGACGACCGTGACCGTATCCTCCAAGACGGGCTGGAGCGTGGAGAAATCCAACAAGCTCGCCATGTGGTATTCCATCACGCGCAGCGACGCCGGCTTCACAGTGACTGTCGGGGAAAATGACAAAGGCAGAAACCGGACCGCCAAGGTGATCGTTTCCAACAAGGACGAAACGAAGACGTTCGTCATCACGCAGAAAAAATAATATACGGAGGACGAAAAAAAGCGAAGGAGGTGTGCGCATGTACCCGACGGTCAATCTTTTCGGCATAGGGATCTCGACCTATTTTCTCTGTGCCGCGGCGGGCATTACGGCGGCGTTCGCGCTGGCGCGCCGGCGCTGCCGAACGGGCAAATGCCGCGCGCCGAAGGAGCTTGCCTTCTTCGCCGCACTGATGATCCTGCCCGGCGCCGTGTTCGGCGCGAAGCTCCTGCAGCTTTTCGGCAATATCCTCACGGACGGCGGCGAACCGTACTTCTGGACGTGGGCGTATTGGAAGACACTGCTGCCGGGCGCAGGCGTTTTTTACGGCGGACTGCTCGGCGGACTGTGCGGCGCGCTTGCGGGATGCAGGCTGTTTTGCATCCGCTTCGCCGATTTTGCGGATTGGTTCACGCCCGGCGTACCGCTGTTCATGACCTTCGGCAGGCTCGGCTGTTATCTGGCGGGCTGCTGCTACGGAATAGTATCGGACTGTGCCGCCGCGCACATATTCTCCGCGCCCGGCGCGACGCCGCGCATCCCCGTTCAGCTTCTGGAGGCAGGCGTCAACCTGCTGCTGGCGGCGCTGCTCGCACGCGTGCCGCTGACGGAGAAGAACCGCGGCAGACTGTTCCCGACATATGCCGTCTGCTATGCGGCGTCACGGTTCGTTTTAGAGTTTTTCAGAGGCGACGCACATCGGGGCGTCTACATCCTGTCGACCTCGCAGTGGATCTCCGCCGGCGTATGCCTCGCATGGTGCGCCGCCGCGGTCATCCGGCGCAGGCAGCGAACCGCGCGTTCGCACCGACAAACGGGGAAGGGAGAGAGTACCATGCCGAACATAAAGAAATGCGGTCAGATCCTGCTGGGCGTTTTGCTGATCGTGTCGCTTGCCTCGTGCGCCGCCGGGAACCTGCCTGCGGCGCCGGAACAGACGAGCGCGCAGGAGACCGTGACGGAAGAGGCTCGGACCGCGCCGGCCGATCTGCCGCCGGAAACGGCCGAGCCGCAGTCGGAAACGACTGAGCCGCAATCGGAAACGGCCGAGCCGCAGACGCAAGAAGCCGAACCGCGCAGCGAGCTCGCGCTGCCGACGGACAAAGCGCAGATCATCCGGCTGTACAACGACGCCGTCAACCGCGCCGTTTCGCAAAAGGCGTCCTTTACCAAGTGGCGCAAATCCACGGTCAGTGATAAAGATTACCACGCGTCGCCGATCCTGGAGCCGTTCAAAAAGAAGGTCCTGGAATTTATGGGCGTCAACGACGGCACGCAGACGGAAATCACGTCGACGACAGAGGACTACGACCATTATCTGCAGCGCGCCTCGCTGCGCGATACGGACGTCGAGCGTGCGACGTGCGCGGCGAACAAGGACGGCGACGTGCAGATCGCGCTGAACATACGGTCCGGCAGCAGCTTTATGTCCCGGGATGTGAACACCTGCGACGCGCCGCTGAACAGGACAGGGATCGCCGTCGGCGACAAGGACAAGGCGTACTGGGACCACAAGACGGCGCAGAACGTGTACCATGCGCTGGAGTCGTATGCGCCGACCGCGAAGGTCGACGAGCGGTACGACAACGCCGTGCTCACCGCGCGCGTGTCGCCGGACGGAACGCTGCGGGAGATAAACGTGCAGTTCAACGTTGCGTTCGACCTGTCGGATATTTACGGCGTGGGCGGCAACGCCAGCGGCATAACCGAGATCCGGTACAGCGATTTCAAGGCGTGAGGATCGCAGGCGCACAAAGGCAATAGGAGGGACCGAAATGTCTGACAAACACCAAAAGCATCCCGCGCAGATAGACCGCAGCGATCCGCGGTACCGCCGCTACGTCGGTACGAAGGAAACGATGGCCTATATCGTCTACGATATGTCGCAGAGCTACAACATAGACGGCGAGCGGGACAGCTTTATCCGCGATATTTTCCATCTGGATCTGGGGTTCATCCGGCTCGCGAGCGCGATCAACGGCGTCTGGGACGTCGTGAACGATCTGTTCATCGGGACGATCGTCGACCGCACGCGCACGCGCTGGGGAAAATTCAAACCGTTTCTGCTCTTCCTGGCGATCCCCGGCACGATCCTTTCGATCCTTTACTGGCTGATGCCGACCATCAGCACCGCTGCGGGCATGAGTTCGATCGGAAAATTCGTCATGTACCTGTTTCTTCAGATCGTCTCTGAAGCGATCGGCACGTTCCAGGGCATGGCCAAGGCCGGCCTGCAGGCGACGATCACGCCGTTCCCATTCGACCGCGAACGGCTGATCCGCATCGCGAATTTTGCGTCCGGGTATCTGGGCGAGAAGCTGCCCAGTCAGCTCTTTACGGTGATCCGCGATCCTTTGATGAGGTGGAAGCCCTCGGCGCTGCCGAAGCTGTACAAAGGCTTCGGACTGTTCACCGTGATCGTGGCGGGCGCCGGCGCGTTCTGGTTCTTCTACATCTGCAGGGAACGCGTCGTGCAGTCGACCGAAAAGCCGACCATCCGACAGTCCATCAACACCGTGCTGCGCAACCGGCCGATCCTGATGCTCACGCTGTCCGAGGTGCTCAACGGTTTTTCGATCGGCGCGGGAAAGGACGACTATCTGCTGTACGTGCTGAAAAACAGCACGCTGAAGCTCATCTGCGGCATCCCCGGCTTCTTTATCAATCCCATCAGCTACGCGCTCGTGCCGTGGTTCCACCGCCGCTTCTCGGACAAGACGCTGTATATCCTCGGCAAGTACAACATGGAAGTGCTCTCGCTGCCTGTCTTCGCGTTCGGGATGCTTCCCGGCAGAAAGGGCAGGATGTACCAGAGCGTCGTGCCCATGGCGGTCGCGCTGACGCTCTATGAATCGGCGTTCATGGTTTTCTACGGCGTGCGGAGCGTCGTGCCGGCGGAGATGCTGAACGAATGCATGGACTACTGCGAGTGGAAAAACGGCTATCGCGGCGAGGCCATGATCGCAATCGCCAGGAACCTGGCCACAAAGACGTCCAAGATCTTCGGAGATCTGCTCAACAACTCGCTGAAGATCTGGTTCCATTTCGATCAATACGCGCTGGTGCAGGGCAGAGAGCAGCCGCAGCAGATGCAGTTTATCCTCTTTGCCGGCTGGACGCTGTTTTCCTTCGTGACGAAGCTGCCGGGCATCATCCCGATGCTGTTCTACAATATCGATCCCAAGACGAAAGAAACGATGTATGCCGAGCTGCACCAAAGACGCGAGGCGATGGTCGCCGAAGCCGACGCATAAGGAGGCGCAGACGATGAAAAAGACGGTTTGTCCGAAATGCGGCGGGGCGCTGCGGTTATGGAACTGGCGCCCGGACTGTCCGCATTGCGGTGTGAATATGACCTACTACGACATGGAAGCGCGGCTGAGCCGGGATGCGGACGCCGCCGAGATCGACCACGCGCATTTCCAGCCGCATCTCGACCGCATCAAGGCGTCCTTTATCGGCGCGCCGAAAGCGATCGTGCGTCTGGTGTGCAGCATTCTGCCGATCGGCGCGCTGATGCTGCCGCTGGCCAAGCTGCGGTATACGGAGGGATTCTCCGGCAAAACGATCACGTTCCGTGCGACCGACGTCGTCGGGATCCTCTCGTTCCGCGCGAGAACGATGGCTTTGCCGCAGGCATACGCCGCGATCAGTCTGGCGCTGCTGACGATTTCCGCGCTGTGTCTGCTCGCGCATCTGGTCGGCATCGTCGGCGGCTGCACGAAAAAGGGCAAGCGGTTCCTGCTGGCGGCGGACGGCTGCATGGCGCTCTTGGCCGCAGGCGCGCTCTGCGCGTTCCCCGCGGCGGCGAAGATCGTGCCGGCGGCGTATCCGGCAGCGGTCGAAAGCCTGACGATCGGCGTCGGCGCATTCGTTTATCTCGCGCTCGTGCTGCTGTGTCTGGCGGCGGATATCTGGGTGATCCGTTCGGGGATCCCCGTGCAGTACACGACCTGCTATATCCGCGGCGTCCCGTCCGAGGAATATTTTGCGACCTGTTCAGGAAAGGAGAATGTACAATGAAACGGATTACGGCGATCCTGCTGGCTGTTTGTTTTACGGTATCCCTGTTCGTTCTGCCCGCGCACGCGCAGACGAACGCGTCGCAGACGGCCGACTGCGAATACGTGAACATTTTTGTGACCGGCATCGGTCAGACGTGGACGCATCTTCTGGATGAGAACGGCGAACAGCGCGTCAATCGGAAGAGCGACCGCAAGCATTACAACCTGTTCTATGACGAAGACGATCTGGTCGAATACAATATCTTTTATCTCGATTCCTCTACGCTGCGCGAGCCGCGCAACGCACTCGCCGCGCTGCGCATTCTCGGTCAGACGCTGCGTTCGGTCCTGACACAGCATAACTGCGTGCAGAAGCGCGATCTGAAGACCATCGTCCGGGCCGTCTGCCATTACCACATCCCGGACGCGAACGGCGAGCTGCCCGCCGACGTGGAGCCTGTCGTCCGGCCGTATCCGTTCAGCGAATACAACGCGCAGGAGATGCACAACGTATACCGCTCGATCCCGTGTGAGGATATGGTCGAAGCGGTCGGCGCGGAGAATTTCTACTGCTACAACTATCCGGCGTTCTCATCGCTGTATTCGGACGCGCAGAAGCTGGATGATTTCATCCAGACGGTCAAGAAGCAGACCGGCAAGGACAAGGTCGTGCTGACTCCCATGAGCATGGGCGCGGCGGTCGTCAGCGCGTATCTCGACGCATACGGCGATAAAGGAGACGTCAAGCGTGTCGTGAGCATCGTCGGCGCATGGAACGGCAGCGACGTGTTTGCCGATCTGATCGAGAAGAAATTCGCCGCGGATTCGCCGCAGCTTCTGTACCGCGATATTCTGCGCGAGCTGCTCAAAACGCCGGGATGCGACATATTGTCGCTGGCGCTTCGGATGGTGCCGAAGCAGGAGCTGCGCGCTTTTATCAACGACCTTGTGGACGCGCTCTGCGAGGAGCTGATCTTCAAGTCGTCGTCGCTGCTGGCGCTGATCCCGTACGAGCGGTACGAAGCGATCGAGCGCGAATACCTGTCCGATCCGCAGTACGCGGCGATCCGCGCCGAAACGCGCCGGTATTACGAGGCGCAGCGCACGCTGAAGCAGCGGCTCAGCGCGCTGGAGGCGCAGGGTACGGAGTTCTATTTCCTGGCCGGGTACGGTCTGCCTTTCGGCGCGGCGGATTTCCCGTACTTCGCGTTCATGAAGTCGACCGAAACGACCAATTCCGACGAAGTGATCGGGATCGCCTCGACGGCCCCCGGCGCCGAATACGCGCCGTGCGGGAAGTCGCTCGGCCGCACGGGCGAATATGTTTCGCCGGACGGCTCGGTCGATCTGTCGACGTCGTTCGCGCCCGACCGGACGTGGTGCTTCTATCAGCAGAAGCACGGTCTGGAGTACAACAACACCGCGCTGCGCCTGGCGTTCGATATCGCGTGCGGCAAGGTGCGCAATGTGCGTGACAGCGCGCAGACCTACCCGCAGTTCAACAAGGCCCGCGACCTGAAGCCCATACGCGGCGTGCCGGAAAAGCTGCGCACGTTTATCCGCGAGAATGCGGACGACGCGTCGAAGGCGCACGACGTCGAGCTTGCGCGCGACGCGCTGCGCCGGTGCGAGGAGATGATCGCCGACACGCACAACGATCCCGCCCGCGACGGCGAGGTCATGGCGTACGCGCAGCAGGTCCTGTACGAGATCGGCGTGGACACGCCGGAGCAGCCGCAGGAGCTGACCGGCTTTAGTAAAATCATGCGCTGGCTCAGCGACCGGGCGTATACGCGCTTCGGGCCGGCCGGGTTTGCGGATATTTTCAAAAAATAACACCTCTCTGTTTTGTATTTCTTCCTTATTCATCCCCCTATCCCCTGTGGGCAGGAGCATCGGCGGTGAGCCGGTGCTTCTGTCTTTTTGTAAGGAGGAATACCTTCAGGCCGTCGGTCGAGAATTGTTGGTATATAACGGATTGCTTGTAGGAATGCGCACCGCGCGTCCGCAGCGCCGCCGCAAAATGGCGTGTTATTCTGCGGACGGCCGTCCCTACGGGCAGCGGGCAGGTTTATCGTGCGTCCCCGGAGGGCCGATTCGTTTGTTTCCGCGCGTTGCATTAAAATGCAATTTCGACGGCGGCGTTTCTTCCGGTGTTCTTCCGGCGGCGTGTAGGGGCGGGCATGACCGCCCGTCGTCCCCTGTACGATGCCGTTCCCGGCGTTGTCATCGCGTGTGAAGCGCGGCGATCCGTTCGCCTTTGCGCGGTTGCTTCTGCGCTTTGTTTGGGGCGCGGATTCCCACGCGCTGTCGCGTTCGGAATAACAAAACTTTTAACGCTTTGCGGACGACGGGAATGTGATGAACGCGGTTCACTTTGCGGGGGCTGCGCCCCCGTCGGGCGGTCATGCCCGCCCTTACATTCTCGCCGATGATGCATCGTTTGGAATTTCATTTGCGGGCGGCATGGTTGCCGCCCCTACGGTCTGAAACAACGCAAATTGTTGATATATAACGAAATCTGCGCTGTGGCGTTTTGCAGGGACGCGCATCGCGCGTCCGCAGCGGTGTCGTGAAACAGCGCGTTTTTTACGGACGGCCGTCCCTACGGGCAGCGGGCAGGTTTATCGTGCGTCCCCGGCGGGACGATTCGTTTGTTCCCGCGCGTTGCATTAAAATGCAATTTCGACGGCGGCGTTTCTTCCGGTGTTCTTCCGGCGGCGTGTAGGGGCGGGCATGACCGCCCGTCGCCCCCTGTACGATGCCGTTCCTGGCATTGTCATCACGAGCGAAGCGCAGCGATCCGGTCCACATTTTTATTCCTGTGCCGATCAAGGATCGGCTGCCGTATCGTCCGTTTTATCGTGCGGAACCGCAAAAAACCGTGATAATTCCGAAAAAAACACGCATAAAAAGGTGTACATTTCAAAAGGAGTATGTTATAATATAATATAAATTACTATGTCCCCGTATGTTCACGCGGGACGGCTGCGGGCGTCGACGCCTGTTTTCCGGGTATTGCAGCCGGAACGGACGCGCCCCGCGATTTGCGAAAACCGCGCGGAGAGGTACGGAATGGACACAAACACGGTTAGATGCCGCTATTGCTTTGAGATGTTCGACGGGCAGGGGAGATGCCCGTTCTGCGCCAGCAAAGAAGGCAAAACGATGGGCGCGCCCGGCAGCCTTGCGCTGGGCACACTGCTGCTGAACCGATTTGAACTCGGCAGGACGCTCGGCAGCGGCAGCTGCGGCGTCACCTATCTGGCGTGGGACAGGCAGGCGGAAACGAAGGTCGTCGTCAAAGAGTACTACCCCGCGGAGCTGTGCGCCCGTCAGGCGGACGCAAAAACCGTCGACGCGCTTTCGGTCAGGAAGGCCGAGCTTTTCCGCAGAGGCAAGAAAAAGTTTCTGGAACAGGCGCGGATCCTATCGGCGTTTGCGGACGATCCGGCGCTCGTGCGTGTGCTGGACTGCTTTGAAGAAAACGGCACGGCGTACTGTGTCACGGAATACATAGAGGGCAAGACCGTTTCGGCGCTCGTGCGCGAGCGCGGCCGATTCACCGCCGACGAAGCGGTCGCCATGATCCTGCCGATCGCGGACGCTATGGCGCGCATCCATGCGGCGGGGCTGCTGCATCGGGAGATCACGCCGGACCATATCCGCGTCACGGCGGACGGTCGGGCGAAGCTGATCGACTTCGGCGCGGCGCGTGTCGCGTCGGCCGATTCGGCCGAGGGCGGCCGCACCATGACGGCGCTGAAGGGGTATGCCGCGCCGGAACAGTATATGTCCAGAGGCGAATGCGGCGCGTACACGGACGTTTACGCGCTCGCCGCCACGCTCTATAAAATGCTCACGGGCGTCACGCCCCCGGACGCGCGCAGCCGCAGGACCGAGATCATGCGCAACGGCCGGGACATCATGGAGCTGATCGCCGATCACGCGCCGGAATCCGAGTATCTGAACCCGCTGATCCTGAGCGCCATGGCCGTTCTGGCGCCGAAGCGCATACGGGATATGGGCGCGTTTGCTTCGCAGCTGCGCGAGCTGCGGGATTCGCAGGTGCGCGTGCAGAAGGACGAGCCCGCCGCGGCGCAGTCGCCGGAGAGCGAGAGCGGAAGGGATGACGTTGAAGAACCGGTGGGTAAGGGCAGAGCGATCGTGCGCATCGCCGCCGCGGCTGTGATGACCGCGCTCGTGGCGATGCTCTGCTGGCTGGTTTATTGGTTTGTGATCAATCCGCCGTATAAACTGACTGTCGAACCGGCGGACGAAATGATCCAGAGCATTTCCAACGTCCGCGACTATCGGGCGGGCGAATCGGTCTGGCTGACGGTCAGAATGAAGAACGGCTTTGAGAATTACAGCGTCGAATGGACGGCCGAAGCCGGCATAGACCGGCAGGATATTGCATCCGTATCCCCCTTCCAGACGATCCAGTTCAGGATGCCGAAGGGCAGCGTGAAGCTGTCCGTCAAAACAAAGACAGACGCACCGCAGGTGGAAACGTACGCGCTTCGTTTTTCGATGAACAAGCACGTCAAATCCCTGAACGTATGGATCGGGACCGGCACGGAGCCGATCGAGATCACGCAGAAAAACGATCAGGCGCCGGATCCGATCAGGTGTGCGGACGGCACGCCGATCAAGATCCGGGCTGTCGCCGAATCCGATTACACGATCACGGAGCTTCAGGGGCTTCCCGGCGGACCGCTGAAAGCGGAGCAGAACAGCGGCACGTATACGTTTGATTTCATGATGCCGAAAACTGACGTCACGGCGACGGTCGCGGCCGAAAAAAGCCCTGATCCCGACCCGGACGCGAAGCAATACAAGGTCAGCGTCAAGTATGATACGAAAACGGTCAAAAGCGTTTCCGGCGGCGGCAAGTACCGGGAAGGCGATTTCGTAACGCTGACGGCCAAGCCGAAGACCGGCTATGTGATCGGCACGTGGAGCGGCGTCCCCGGCACGGACGGCCAGCTCAAGGACGAGGGACAGGGGATCGTCAGCTTCACCATGGGCGCGGAGCAGGTCACGGTGACGGTTTCCGCCGAACCGCAAAAGTACACGCTGACGGTCGGAAACGACGCGCATATTGCGTATTACGTGGTCGGCAAAGACAAAAAAAACGCGGAGCCGCCCCTCTCGCGTCAGTACGCCAAGGGCGAGGCGGTTTATATCCGGGCCGTCGCGCAGGACGGGTATGAAGTGACCGGCTGGAAAAAGTACGGCTCGGCGGACGCCAAGGATACCGCCGCGTTCACCATGCCGGGCAGCAACGTGACGCTGCAGCCGATCGTCGCGCAGGCGCCGCTGCCGAAGCAGCAGTATACGCTGACGGTCAAGGAAACCGTCGGCGTCGGCGACGTCCGGGTGACGGTCGACGGACAGAATACGGCGGCGCGAGAGTTCGCCGAGGGCACGAGCATCCTCATACGCGCCGTCCCGGAGGACGGCTTCCGCATTACGGACTATGCCGTTGTCGGCTGCGACGACCGGGACTACGATCCCGCGACAGGGACGCTCACGATACGGATGCCCGCAAACGATGTGACGGTAACGCCGCAAACGGAGACGTCCCCGACGGAGCCGCCGGAAACAACGGAGCCGCCGGAGACGACGGAGCTGCCGGAGCCGATCACGAAGCCCGCGGCGTATACGCTCACGATCATTCCGGATAAGGGCATAAAAACCTACACGGTAAAAGAGAACGGCGAGGAAGTTTACGTCGGCAGGCGCGAGAGTATGAGCAGGTCTTTTTCGCCGAGCGCAAAGATCACGATCGAGGCGGAAGCCGACGCCGCCGACGTCAACACAAAGATCCGGTTGGTAGACAAAAGCGGCGAGAACGATTCGCTGTCGATCAACCTCCCGTTCAGCCTGACCGGCGACATGACAGTCGGCATTTCATCTTACAGCGACGTCCGGTTTTAATGCGGTCCGGTTCTTATCGGATCTTGAATATAAAACTGTAAACGCAAAACCCACGAATGAAGAGAGGTAAATACAATGACGAACATTCAGGCAGATGCGATCTCGCGCGTCGGTTCGCGCGAAGTCAACGAAGACGCATATGTGATCAAAAAGGACGGCCGCGGCAGATACCTGTTTGCGGTGGCTGACGGTCTGGGCGGCCACGGACGCGGCGAGCTTGCCAGCCGTGCGGCCGTGACGGCGGCAGCCGACTGCTTCGATCAGTGGGACGCGCAGACGCCGCTGAAGGATTTCCTCACGGATGCGATGTGGAACGCGCAGAATCGCGTCATGGAGCTGCATCGGGAATATGAGGAAACAAACAGCATGAAGACGACCTGCGTGCTGCTGGCGATCGACGGCAACCGCGCCATGTGGGCGCACGTCGGCGATTCCCGGCTGTATTGGATGGCCGGAAACGGGCTGCACCGCACGGTCGATCACAGCGTGCCGCAGATGCTTGCGCTGCAAAAGGAGATCAAGGAAGAGGAGATCCGCTTCCATCCCGACCGCAACAAGCTGCTGCGCGCGATGGGCAACGAATGGGAAAAGCCGAAATTCGATGTTTCGGACGAGCTGATCCTGACGGAGCCGACGGCGTTCCTGCTGTGCTCGGACGGCTTTTGGGAGCTGATCCGGGAGGATGAGATGCTGGCCGTGTACAAGACGGCGGATTCTCCGAAGGCATGGCTGGACGGCATGGCGAAGATCGTGCAGGCGGCCGGCGAAGGGCAAGAGATGGACAACAATACGGCGATCGCAGTCACGGTCGTGCCGGACGGCGCATCCGCCGCGGACGCGTCGGACTTCTCCGTTTCTTATATCCCGCAGGAGGACGGCGCCGACGGGGCGCCCGCGAAGCCGGATAAGGGCTCGACGGTCGCGAAGATCGTGATCGCGGCGGTGATCATCCTCGTTCTGGCGCTGGCGGCGTTCGTGTATTCCAAAGCGATCCGCGGCAGGACCGATAACGATCCCGCCGAGAGCGCGACCGAGGCGGTGACGCAGTTGAGCACGCAGACCGAGTACTTCACGGAAGCGTTCACGACCGAGGCGGCCACGGCTGCGCCTTCCTACGCGGCGCCCGCGACGCAGGCGCAGACGCGTTCCGGTTCCGGCGGAGGCTATTATTATACGCAGGGCACGACGGCGCCGCGGCAGACGCAGGCGGCGCAGACGACGCCGCGGCAGACGCAGAAGCCCTTTGAGGCCAGCTGGAAATACACCACCAAAGCGCCTGAGTTCACCACAAAGGCGCCTCCCGCGCCGGAGACTGAGCCGACCACGGCGCCGACGACCGCGCCGACCACAGCGCCGACGACCGAACCGACCACAGCGCCGTCGACGTCTGCGACGACGCCCGGATTCAACGATCCGGAGCCGTACGAGGAACCCGAAAACAGCTGATCCTGCCGGAAACAGACAGCGCCGAGGGGGAAAGATCAATGAGGATGAAAACAATAAGACGGATCGCGCTGCTGACGGCGTGCCTGATGCTGCTTTGCGCGTGCGACAGGGTCCCGGCGATCTCGGGCATCCTGCACTGGAGAGACAAAAAGACGCAGTCCGTAAGCGCGCTGCTGTATGAAATGCGCGAGACCTCGAGCGAGGTGCGCGTGCAGGACGGCACGCTGTTCATGACGCACAAAGTCTCCTATCCGTATTTCACGGGCGATTCCCCGCTGGAGCAGACGCTCAACGCCGACTACGCGGAGCAGATCGAGCTGTTCAAGAATCCCGATCCGGAGGAGATGGAGAGTCGGTATGCCGACTGGAAACAGTTCGGATCGGGGGAGGGGCTTCCGCTTTACGAGAACGTGGAGTCCACGGTGACGCTCAATCAGGGCGGATACCTCTCGATCCTGAACGTGTTGGAGGATTGGGAAGGCGGCGACGATGCGCTCCGGTACGAGGTATGCGAAACGTACCGGCTCGATCCCGCGGAGGAGGTCGACTCCTGCCGTGCGTTCCTGACGGGGGACGACGAAACGGTCAGCGCCGTGATCGATCATTATTATGAAAAGGCGGCCGAAACGACCGCCGAGTCCTGGCGCGCGCAGACGATCCTTGCGCATACGCCCTATACGCTGCGCAGCGACGGACTGTGCTTCTACTGCAACGTCGGCGACGCCGAGCCGCGGCTGGAGGTGCTGATCCCGTATACCGATCCGCTCTCGCCCGTGATCGACTGCCGCAAGGTGATCGAGCGCGAGGAAGGTCTGACCGTCGAGTATACGACGGAAGCGCCGACGACCGAGCCGACCACCATGACAACTACAACGACGACGCTCACCACAGAGCCGCCGGAAACGACGCAGGAAGTCAGCGAAACGGCCGCAGCGCCTTCGAGCGAGGCGCAGACGTCCCTGCCGGCGCAGTCCACAACGCCGGAACAGACGTCCCAGACGACGACGCAAACAACGCAGCCGGCGCAGACGACGAGCGCCGAGGTGGATATACTGAACGACAGCATCTGGAGCCTGCTCGGATTCTGATCCGCAGGCCGTACAGTCGAAAGGAGTGGTATACATGCTGCTGCTGGACGCCGCGGCGCCGGGGATCGGATACAGATATGCCGGCGCTGCCGATTTGATCCTTTGCGTCGTGATCGCAGCTGTTCTTGCGCTGGCGGTCGTCATTCTGGTGCGTGTCCGCCGCAAACGCGCCGCAAAAAAGGCGCAGGAGAAAGAGATCCCGAATACGAACGCGCCGCAGGATGGGAACGGCCCCGGGCCGGTTTGATTCCGGAACGGCCGCGCGCGGTTTCCGAATCATATGTTCACGTCAAAACAAAACTCCCTTTCCGTTCGCGGGACAGCCGCGGGGAAAGGGAGCTTGCGTTTTCGTACGACAGACAGATCAGCCGGGGATCGGATCGTTTACCGTGACCTGCTTTAACTGATAGGCCGCGTCGGTCGGCTCGACAAGATTGCTGCTGAGCTGATCGTACTGTTCTTCCGAGATGTACCGGCCGTTAAACCGGAAAACGGTGATCCCGTTGTCTTCGGACTTGTACAGCGTTGTATCGCCCTTGATCTGCTCGATCTGTTCGGCATAATACGTTTCGGAGTAATAGGTAGATCTCAGGATGTAATCGGAATTGTAGATGACCGTATTCTCGCCTTCCAGACCGTATACGGTCACGGGCGTGTCGGTGCGGGAGGTATCGAAAACGGTTTGCTCCGTATCGCTCGCGTACACGCCGACGCGCGAATAGGACTCAAGGATCAAAACGTGCTTTTCGGAGCCCTTGTCATATTTGATGTTCAGAAAATCTCCGCCGCCGGAGCCGCCGCCGTATTCCGCGGCGCCCTGGATCTCCACGTCGCTGCCGCGGATCCCCAGCAGGACGCTGATGGTGAAGTGCCCGCTGACGCCGCCGGAATTCTGATCCGTCAGGCGCAGCAAAAGCTCGCGGACGCCGTCGTCGTTGACGTCGACAAAGCACGCTTCGACCGCGATATCTCTCTGCGAAGCATCATAGTCGGACAGGATCTGCTCCCATCCGCCGTTTTGTAGGAACGCCGTATACTTCTTTGCTTCCGGCAGGGCGGAGGGAGCCGGCTCCGTCGTTACGGCTTTGGTCGGCGCTGTCGTTTTAACCACGGCCGTCGTTTGTTCGCGCCGCGTTGTCGTGTCCGTATCCGGACCCGGGTCCACGTGCCTGTCCGGCGTCAGCGCTATTACGACCGCCAGGATCAGGATCGCAGCGGCGAGGACGCAGAGGACGACCTTGCCGCGCCGCGTTTTCAGAAAGCCTGTCCGTTTGCCGGACTGTGTTTCCTGCGCCGGATCGTTCGGAACGGTCTCTGCGATCGGCTCGTCCTTCGGCGAAACGCGTGCGGCGGCGGGCCCGTCCTGCGCCGACGGCGCGACGATCGGAACGGGGACGATGCCTGTGCGCTGCAGATCGTCCAGCACGGCGGCCACGTTCTGATACCGGTCCCGAAGATGCACGGCCGTCATTTTGGCCGTCACTTTACCCAGTCCGTCGGACAGCATACTGAAATCCGCTGTATCCTCGGACAGCCGCGAGAGCGAATCGGGCAGATTTGCGTCGGTCGCCGCGCGGAATGCCGTCGCGCCCAGCGCGTAGATGTCCGTCCAGGGGCCCTGCTCGCCGTGCTTCTGGAATTGTTCGACCGGCGCGAAATCCTGTTTGAGAATGACCGACAGACTTTGCGTCGCTTCGCCGACGACCTGACGCGCCGCGCCGAAGTCGATCAGCTTGACGTCGCCGTTATTGCAGATGAAAATATTGTCCGGCGCAATATCCCGATGCAGGACGGACGCGGCGTGGACCGTTTCGAGCGCGCGGCAGACCTGCCCGATCAGAAAGACCGTTTCGCCCTCGGAGAGCCTTTGACGCCGGATGCGCTGCTTGAGATCCGTTCCGTCCAGATACTCCATGACGTAATACGCCGTGTTGTTTTCATAAAAGAACTCGAACACTTCGACGATGTTCGGATGTCCGCGGAACCGCGCGATCATCTCCGCTTCCTCATAGAATTTCCTTGCGCCGGTCGCGAACTGCGCCTGCGCCTCGTCGCCGAATACGGTGATCTGCGTTTCACCCGTGTTGCGGTGCGAAAGCATGTCCGGAAAAAACTCTTTGATGGCTACACGCTGTTCGCTGCGCATATCGCAGCACAGATAAGTGATGCCGAACCCGCCTTTCCCCAGCGCTTTTCCGACGACGTACCGGCCGGCAAGGATCGTGCCCTCCGCCAGCGCTTTCGGATGCGTGCACGTCGGCGCAGCCGTTCCGCACGCCGGACACACGTGCGCCGCGTTCAGCTTCGCGAAGCAGTGCGGACACATGTTCTTTTTCTGAAAAAGGTCTTCCATTTTTTCAGATCCTTTCTGTCGAGGCAGTAGATTTGCGCAGCTGTCCTCACGCGGAGCGGCAGTCTGCGCACTTTGACGGAGAAGCTGCCGGAGCTGTTCGGCAGGCAAAAATACGGGGAGCGGGCAGGCCGTCCCCTGCGCCTTACTATATCACTTTTGTATGCCCGTGTCAATCAGGTGCCGGGGCTTCCGGCGTTCCGCGGAGAACAAAAAGAACAGAAAAAGAAGGGACTTTTCATCCGGGAAAAACCGGAGAAAAAGTTCCTTCTTCATTCGGGGAAAGGGGTTGACTTTTTGCCTTTTTATTCCGCCACGACCGCCAGAACGGTCGCGTCGTCCGTGCGCGCGGGGCGGGATGCGTTTTGCGCGCCGGCCAGGATGGCTTCGGCGAGCTTTTGCGCACTGTCGCCGCGGAACGCGCGCAGCGCGTCGAGGATGTGCTTGTCCCGCAGCGCGCAGGTCCCGTCGGAAACGAGCACGAAGACGTCGCCCTTTCGCAGTGTCCGGCTCGACTGCGCGAGCGTCACGTCCGGCAGGATCCCCGCAGGCAGACAGGGCGTGTCCACGCGGTCGGTCTTCCCGCCCAGCAGCAGATACGACGCGGCCGCGCCGGCCTTGTAAAAGGTCGTCTGGCCGGTGTACAGATCGACGCAGACCGCGTCGACGGTACAAACGGATTCCGTATCTTCGCGCAGCAGCAGCGCGGCGTTGAGCATCCGGAATGCGCAGGGGAAGCTCACGTCCGCTTTCAGAAGCGACGCGAGGATCTCCGCGGCAGTCTGCGCATCCGCGGCGGCCGCGCGTCCGGTGCCCATCCCGTCGCACAGCAGGAATATCTGTTTTCCGTCCTGCGCGAAGGTCAGATAGTAATCGCCGCAGAACCGTCCGTCGGCGGCGGTCTGCGCGGCGCCTGTGCGCAGCCGGAACTGCACGGTCTGCACGAACCGCCAGCGAAACTGCGTCCCGTCCGCCGTAACGGTCGGCAGCGCGAACGAACAGCCGCACGCGCGGCCGAGCGCCTCTGTCAGCGCGGCTTTGTTGACCTGCTGCGGGAACGGGTCGGACGTCGCGGTCAGCAGAAACCGGCCGGACTGGATACAGCACGCCGCGGCGTGGACCGGGACGCCGTGCGTGCGGAAGATCTGGCCCGCGTCGCTGCTTTCCCGCGGGAGCCTGCGCCGCTGCGGCACGGCCTGTTCGGCGGCGTCCGACAGAAGATCGGAAGCCGCAAAAAACGGATCGGCGGCGGGCAGCTGCGCCGCGTAGGGCGATCGCGCGCTTTCTTCGTACGCCTGTACGCAGGCGGCCGTGAGCATATTGCGCCGGACACAGCTTTTGCCCGTCGGATCGGGCAGCGCTTCGGGGGAGAGATACTGCTTGCGGTGCAGCATCAGGAAGCTCTGCGCGAGCGCGTCACGGACCTGCGCTTCGTTTTCGCCCCAGCACAGCGCGCGCCCGGCGCAGTCGTCGCACGCGAGCTCCCGCACGCGCTCCGTCATCCGTTTCGTGCCCGGCACGGCGCCCTGCCGAAGCTGCTGCGCGGACAGATAGGGCGTGATATCGGACACGGCGCGCGAGACGGTTTGCAGCCGCCGCCGCAGCGCGGCCGACGCGGGGTCCTCCGATGCGGCGCCTGCGCCGGTACGCCGCCGAAGCCAGCGCAGCGCCGATTCCGGCACGGCGCAGAACAACGCGCAGATCAGCGCCGTTTCCGCACAGACTGCGACTGCGGCGTTCTGCTGCATCAGCAGCGCGTACAGTCCGGCGGTCAGCGTCAGCGCGCCCGACTGGAGCCACCGTCCGTGCCGGCTGCACAGACCGGCCAGAAGGCCGCCCAGCGCGAAGCAGCAGGTCAGACCGGACGGGCCGCAGGCGATCTCCATCGCCGTTCCGCACAGGACGCCGCCCGCGGCGCCGCCGGCGTAGCCGAACAGATACGCGCACAGCAGCACGAGAGCCGCGGCCGCGGCGCGGGACGGGACGAACACATACACCGACCAGGAAGCGGCGCACAGCAGCAGGACGCAGGCCGACGATACGAGCGAGAGCATTTCCGTGTCGTTCGGGATCGCGGCGCGCCGCAGGACCGGCCGAAGCTGTTCCGACTGCACAAAGAAGTACGCCGCGCCGCCCGCCAGGATGCCGTCGCACAGATACAGCAGAACGCCGCCGGTGTAGAAGCCGCCGGCCAGCAGCGTCGTGACGCCCGCCGCGGCGCAGCACAGAAACGCGACCAGGAACGACGTGCGCGCAGTTCCCGGCGTGCCTGTGATGGCGCGCAGCGCAAAGCAGATGGTGCCGCACGCGAGGACGGCCGCGGTCCCGGTCAGACCGGTGAGCAGATCCGGCGCAAACACGACCGATCCCGCCGCAGCGCCCGCACACGCGGAAAACAGACAGCCCGGCGGCGCGCCGGCGGCGACGGCGATCGCGAAGGACGGCAGCCCGTCGAACAGACGCGTCCGCGCCAGCAGGAAGCCCGCGCCCAGATACAGCAGTTGACGCAGCACGAACCGCGCGGCGGCCGGAAGACGCGTGCGCCGCCTTTCCGTTTTCTCCAAAAAACATCCCTTCTTTCCGTCGAAGAAACGACCTTCGGCCCCAGTATACCGCAGCAAAACGGAAAAACCTGTCACACAGCGCCTGTCCTTTCGGCGCAGAACACAGAGAAAGAAAAAATTTTTTATGATTTTTGTTTTTTTTCTGTCAATTCTGTGAGAAGTGTGCTATAATAAATTAAATATAATCATTTCGGAAAGGATAACCGCCCCTATGGAGGAAAAACGTGGCGAGAAAGCCGATCTGATCGTCGGCAGAAACGCCGTTCTGGAAGCGCTGCAAAGCGGCCGCGCCGTGGACAGCGTATGGGTCGCGCGCGGCGAGCGCACCGGCTCGATCGGCAAGATACTGCGTCTGTGTCGGGAAAAGGGGATCGTCGTCAAGGAAGTGGACGCGAAGAAGCTCGACTTTTCCTGCGGCCACGCGAACCATCAGGGCGTTGCGGCGTTTGCGGCGGCGCACGAATATGCGCGCGTCGAGGATATTTTCTCGTTGGCACAATCGCGCGGCGAGCCGCCGTTCATCCTGATCTGCGACGAGGTCGAGGACCCGCACAATCTGGGCGCGATTCTGCGCAGCGCGGAGGCTGCCGGCGCGCACGGTGTGATCATTCCGAAACGCCGTTCGGCGTCGCTCAGCTATGCGGTCGCCAAGACCAGCGCCGGCGCGATCGAATACGTGCCCGTGGCGCGCGTGCCGAATATCCCCGCGCTGCTGGAGGATCTGAAACAGCGCGGCGTCTGGATCTGGGCGGCGGATATGGACGGGAAGCTGTGGTGCGATACGGATTTCAGCGGACCGGTCGCACTGGTGATCGGTTCGGAGGGACGCGGCGTCGGCCGGTTGGTGAAGGAGCGGTGCGACTATACCGTTTCTCTGCCGATGCACGGCAAGATCAATTCGCTGAACGCGTCCGTTGCGGCAGGGATCCTGCTTTTTGAAGTGGCGAGACAAAGAATGAAAAACGGAGGAGTCTAAAATTGAGTACACAATGGAATGACCTTACTCTGGACGATATTTTGTCAGACGTACAGCGCATGACGCGCGAGCGCGGCGAAGCGGAGTCCGCGCAGCCGATCGAACGGCCTGCCGAGGCGTCCCACAACTGGACGCTCGACGAGGTCGACAGGCTGCTTGGGCTGGACGATTCGCTGTCCGGCATTTCGGACTATTCGCTGCCGGAAACGGACGAGGAACCGGAGCTGTTCCCGCGGCGGGAAACGCCCGAACGGCCGGAGCCTGCCCCGGAGGAGCCGGACCTGTTCGACCTGCCCGAAGCGCCCGCGCGGCCGGAGCCTGTCCCGGAGGCGCCGAATCTGTTCGACCTGCCCGAAGCGCCCGCGCGGCCGGAGCCTGCCCCGGAGGAGCCGAATCTGTTCAATCTGCCCGAAACGCCCGCGCAGCCGGAGCCTGCGGAGAAAGAGGCGGAACCGTTCGACTGGCTCGAAACGCCCGAGCAGTCGGAGCCTGCGGAAAAAGCGCCGAAGACTGTCCGGCGGCCGAAGAGACTCGCACAGCGGGATTTCACCAAGGAGATGCCGGAGCTTATCCGCCATCTGAAGGCGCGCTTGCAGCCGGAGAATCCCGAAAAAGATAAGCAGACCGCCCGCCGTCCGAAGCCGGACGCGAACCGGGTGCCCGTGGCGGAGCCGGTGCCGCTGGACGAGCTGGAGATCGCCCCCGAGGAAGAAAAGACCAAGATCATCGGCCGCGCCGCGCCGCAGCAGACGCCGAGGGCGAACGCTGCCGCGAAGCCCGATCCCGAAATGGTGGACGGACAGATGATGCTGCAGGGCTTCACGGACGAGGAACCTGTGCAGCAGGTGGATGAAAGACAGGCGGAGCAGGAATTGAACGCCCGCCGTGAGGCGCAGGTCAAGGACTTCAAGCTCGTTGATTACGCCAAGAAATATGAGCCGGATCTCCCGCCCAGGACCGATATTTTTGAGCCGGAGCCGGAACCCGCCGCCAAGGCGGAGAGCTCGATCCCGGCGGATGAAGAATACGTCCGGCTGAGCGACCGGATGCGCATCGGCCGTCTGCTGCAGGAGGATCGCCGCAGATCGTTCTTCTCGCTGTGCGCGCTGATCGTGCTGTGTATCGCGTCCGTCGCGATCTCCGCGATCGAGGGCGCCGGCTCGTCCGACAGTCAGCAGATCCTCTGCGCGGTCAATTTGGTGTTGCTGTCGCTGTCCGTCGCGGCGTCGATCGACACGTTCTTTGCCGGCGCGCGCGATCTGTTCCGATGGAAGCCCTCGTGCAGCAGCGCCGCGTTCCTGACCGTGGTCATTACGCTCATTCACGGGATCGTCGTTTTCTTTGTCCCCGAGGCAAAGGAGCTGCGCAGCACGTTCTGCGCCCCTGCCGTGTTCTCCCTGCTTCTGGGGAGATGTGCGCGGATGTTCGAGACGGTCGGTATCCTGGATAACTTCAAGTTCTGCGCGTTTTCCGCCGCGGAGCATCTGCATACCGTCCGCGGCTTTGAACACGACGCCGACGCTGCGGCGATCGGCAAAGCCTTGGAGGAACAGGCGCCGAATCTTCGCTATTCGCAGCGCGTCAAATTCCCCGCGAAATTCCGTGAGCTGTCCGATTTCCGGTCGGTTCTGGATAATCTCTGCCGGTTGCTGCTGCCTGCCGCGCTCGGCGCTGCGCTGATCATGGCGCTGACCGGATGGCTCAAGTCCGGTTCTTTGCTGGGCGCGCTGCCCGCGTTCACGCAGGCGCTGTGCGTCGCGCTGCCCTCCGCGGCGGCGCTGACCGTGTCGATCCCCGCGGTGATCCTGATGCACAACCTCAACCGCAACGGCGGCATGATCGTTTCTCCCGCGGCCGCCGCGGCCAACGCCGGCGTGCACGCCGTGGCGATGGATGCGGTGGATCTGTACGACAGCCGGAGAACGGAGATCTACTGTTATCAGGATTACGGCGCGATCCGGATCGACGACGTGTTCCTGTATGCCGCCGCGCTTGCCGTCGGCGCGCACAGCCCGTCCGAAAGCGCATTCCTGCATACGGTCGGCAATCCCGACATTCTTCCGCCGGTGCGCTCGCTGATCTATGAAGAGCGGCTGGGCATCAGCGCGAATATCCGCAACCAGAGCGTTCTGCTCGGCAGCCGGAATCTGCTGAGCAACCACAGCATCGATCCGCCGTCCAAGAGCGGCGAGGTGCCCTATCTTCAGGAGGGCAAGCGCGTGCTGTATCTGGCCGTCGACAGCAAGGTCTGCGCGATGTTCGTGATCGACTATGTGCCGAAGGCCGGCCTTGCCAAGCCGCTGAAAACGCTGCAGGACAACGGTACGCGGCTTCTGGTGTGGGCGCCGGACTGCAACACGACCGAGGATTTCATCGCCTCCGGCTTCTCACTGAAAAAGGGCGACGTTCGGCTGACGTCTCCCGCGGCGGGCGAGCTGCTGCGCACGCGTCTGGCGGAGGAATCCGACAGCGCCGCCGCGTCGGTCATGCATGACGGGTCGTCGAAATCGCTGCTGCATGCGCTCGCGGACGCCGCCGTGATCCGCAACATCCAGCGTATCGCCGCCTTTATCGCCGTGATCGGCTGCGGCATCGGCTGGCTGGTGTCCTTCATCCTGCTGCTGGCAAAGGGGATCGACGCCATGAACTGGCTCTTTGCCGTGCTTTATCCGGCGCTGTGGATGGCGCTCTCTCTTGCGCTGGGGATCCTGCAGGCGCATAAAGCGACGCATTCTAAATAACAAAACCAACGAAGACTATTGACGAAGGCTTTTCCGGATCAGAACGATCTGTGCGGAAAAGCCTTCTTGCTTTGTTCGGTCTTGATTTTTTGCTTTGCATACGGTATCATAAGAGGCGAAAGAGGTGTTGATCTTGAGTCGGAAAAGCGGCGTGCTGATGCACGTTTCCTCCCTGCCGGGAGAATATTCCTGCGGCGCATTCGGAAAAGAAGCGAAGGCGTTCGTGGATTTTTTGGCAGACTGCGGTTTTTCCTATTGGCAGGTGCTGCCGTTCTGCATGGTGGACGAATGCAATTCGCCCTATAAGTCCTATTCCACCTTCGGCGGCAACCCGTATTTTGTCGATTTGGACACGCTGTACGAGAAGGGACTGCTGACACGCGCGGAGCTGGACGGCGCACGGCAGCAGACGCCGTACAGCTGCGAATTCGTGCGGCTGTACCATACGCGCTTCGACCTGCTGCGGCGCGCTGCCGGCCGCACGGACGCGGCGGTGCGGGAAAAGATCGAATCGTTCATCGCGGCCGATCCGTATCTCGAAGCCTTCTGCCGTTTCATGAGCCTCAAGCACGTCAACGGCGAGCTGCCGTGGTTTCGCTGGACGCGGACCGAGGGCGACGAAGAAACGCTGTTTCTGTGGAAATTTATCCAGTATGAGTTCTTTACCCAGTGGGCGCAGATCAAGGCGTACGCCAACGCGCGCGGCGTGCGCGTCATCGGCGACGTCCCGATCTACGTCGCGCTCGACAGCTGCGACGTGTACAGCGCGAAGCATCTGTTCTGCATCGACGGCGACAACAAGCCGTCGTGCGTCGCGGGCGTCCCGCCGGACTATTTTTCCGAGGACGGGCAGCTTTGGGGCAATCCGCTGTACGACTGGGACGCGATGGCAAAGGACGGCTATACCTGGTGGCGCGACCGTCTGCGCCATGCGCTCACGCTGTTCGACGGCGTGCGGATCGACCATTTCCGCGGGCTGGAGTCCTACTGGGCCGTTCCCGGCGACGCCAAGACCGCGCGCGAGGGCGCGTGGAAAAAGGGGCCGGGCATGGCGCTGATCCGCAAGCTCCGCGAAGTCGCCGGCGACCGGCTCATCATCGCGGAGGATCTGGGCGACATCACACCCGCGGCGGCCAAGCTCGTTGCGGACAGCGGCTTCCCGGGGATGCGCGTGTTCCAGTTCGCGTTTTTGGGCGACGGCGACAATCCCCATCTGCCGCACAACTATGTGCCGAACTGCGTGGCGTATACCGGCACGCACGACAACAATACGCTGCTGGGCTATCTGTGGGAGATGGACGGCGCGCAGCGCAGCCGAATGCTGGAATACTGCGGCTACACGGGCGCAGACTGGACGGGCGGATGCCCCGCGATCGTGCGCACGATGTTCGCCAGCGCCGCCGGACTGCTGATCCTGCCGATTCAGGACCTGCTGGGGTACGGCTCGGACACGCGGCTGAATATCCCCGGCAAGGCGGACGGCAACTGGCAGTACCGCGTCACGCGCGAGCAGCTCGATTCCATCGACCGCGCGTATTGGCGCCGGCTTCACGATCTGTACAAACGATAAGGAGGACGGTCTATGACAACGATCCGAAGACGGACGGCGTTGGTTCTGTGCGTGTGTATGCTGTGTTCCGCTTTGCACATACACGGCTTTGCCGCCGGGACCGCATACGGTCCGTATGAATACGACGAATATGTCCGACCGGAAGACGGAACGCAGGAGATCAATGACAGTTATACGTTCGGCCGTCTGAAGAAGGCGCCGTTAAACCTGATTAACGGGACGGTGAACGCGCTGCTGTGCGGCCTGAGTCTCGGCTATCCGTCGCCGCGGGAGTGGAAAAACGTGCGCGACTTTGACGGCGAGGGCTTTCTGCCCGGCAGAAAAACGTACGCAAAGAAGGCCGGCAAAAACAACGTCTGGCGCGTCGGCTACGGCTCGCGCTCCATTATCCCCGACGACTTCGAGCCGGGAAAATACTATCTTGCCCGCGACGTCGAGCAGATCATGGCGATCGGCGTGCAGGACGACAATCGCGTGCGCGCCGCCGCCTTTGACGACGGCAGCGGCGAAGGAGCGGTGATCTTTGCCGTCGCGGACGCGCTGGGCGTGACGCGCGCGGATACGCTGACCGTGCGCAAACGTGTCCTCGAGTGGGCGAAAAAGAAGAATATCCCCATATCGTCGATCAATCTGTCCGCGACGCACAGCCATTCGGCGATCGACACGCAGGGGATCACGACGGAGCTCGGCCACAAGCTGGTCGCCAATTATTGGAGAAACATGCTGAACGTCCGATCGGCGGACAAGAAGCTCAAAAACGCCGACGCGTTCAAGGCGTATTATCTGAACGCCGTCACCGAGGCGATCCGGGAGGCGCTGCTGGATATGCGCCCCGGCAAGCTCTCCTATGCGCGCGTCGACACGTCGAAATACGCGCATGACAAACGCGGCCTGATCGCGGCGGAGGACCTGCCGGATGCGGCGGTGTTCCGTTTCGATCCCGCCGACGGCAGCGCGGGCGTATACTTCGCGGACGTCGCCTGCCATCCCACGTCCTTCGACGCGAGGCACAAGCTGCTCAGCGCCGACTATATCTATTCTATGGAGCAGCGCGTGGCGGAAAAGACCGGGTACCGCTTCCTGTTCGCGCAGGGACCGTCCGGCATGATCTCCCGCCGGAACGTGTCGGTCGACGAGAGCCGACTGCCGGAATCGGAACGGCTGGGCGCCGAAACGCGGTATATGGGCAAGGTCTTTGCGGACACGATCCTCAGGGCAAAGCTGCAAAAGCTGTCGCCCGTGCTCAACGTCCGGCACAGACAGTTCCTGCATTCGCCGGATAACAAAGCGCTCGTGCTGGCTGCCGAAGCGCGGCTGGTCAACGACGCCGCTTATACCGACCGTATGCGGACGAAGCTCAGCGTGGTCGTCGAAGAAGGCTACGTCGAATTCGGCGGACGCGTCGGCCTGTGCCTGTTCCCGGTGGAGCTGTACCCCGAAACGTTTTACGGTACGCAGATCCTCAACGGCGGCGATTACAAATCGATCGCGTGGGACGGAAAGGAATGGGACAGCCCTGTGCCTGCAGATCTTGCGCCGCGCAAGGGGATCGAGCTGTTCGCCATGCATCTGACGAACGATTCGCTGGGCTACTGCGTGCCGGACACCGACTACGCGTTCGTCGCCCGCATCCTCGCCGACGGAGACTGGGACGAGGCGCTGTCATTGGGTAAGCATACCGCCTCGGCGCTCGTCGGCGAATTCCAAAAGCTGATGGAGTCGCTCGGGTAAAACAGGAAAACAAACGAAAAAAAGCCGCTCTGCTTTCGGACAGAACGGCTTTGCTGTTTGATGGGGCATTATTCCGCGGCTTCGGCGGGATGGATGCTCTGGCGGGCGCGGCGGATCTCCGCGAGGGAATCGACCAGCGCGGTGTCGGCGTCCTGCATCACGCGATCCAGGAATTCGGACGTGGCGGAGCGGATGTCGTCGGAATACTTATTGGCGCGCGTCACCAGATCCTCCGCCTTGGCTTCGGCTTCGGCGGTGACCGCCGCGGCCTCGCTGCGCCGCGCCTCGACCATTTCGGCCAGCTTCTTCTCGGCGGCCTCAAGCATCTCTTTGCCCTCCTGATCGGCCTTGGCGCGCACTTCCTCGCTGTACGCGACGGCCTGCTTGGCGACTTCGCTTTCCTCGACCATCTTGCGCGCTTTTTCCTCGGCTTCCGCGACGATCTGCGCCGCTTTTTCCTCGGCCTCGCTCACGGTTTTCTTGGAGAATTCGTCAGCCTGACGCACCAGCTCGCGCGCCTTCTCTTCGGATTTCTCCACAAAATCCTTGACCTTCTCCTGCGCGCCGGAAACGATGGCGGAGGAATCGGCCTTTGCTTTTTCAATGATGCTGTTGCGTTCGGCAAGCACGTTGCGCGCCTGCTGGATCTCCACGGGCAGATTCAGACGCATATCCTCCAGGCACGTCTTGATCGCTTTCGTGTCGACCATGGTCTTGTTGGTGAAGGCGACATTGGTGCCGGAATCGACGGCATTTTCGATCTGTTCCAATAAATCTTCAAACGACATGGTAATACTTCCTTTCTTACGCTCTATTTTGAATACGGTTGATAATATCCTCTTTGACTTCCGGCGGGACGAAATCGGAGATGTCGCCGCCCAGGCTGCCCACCTGCTTGACCATGCTGGAGGACAGGTAGGTGTACTCCACGGAGGAGCAGATGAAGACGGTCTCCATATCGGGGTTCAGCTTTTTATTGATCAGCGCCTGCTGGAATTCCTGCTCGAAATCGGACATGGCGCGAAGGCCCTTTACAACGGCGAGCGCGCCGATGCGCTTGATATAATCGGCCAGAAGGCCGTCGCACACGTCGACGGTGACGTTCGGCAGGTTCGCCGTACAGCGGCGCAGCAGCTCGACGCGTTCGTCGGCGGCGAAGGAGCCGGCGGGCTTGTTCAGATTGCGCGCCACGGCGACGGTCAGATGATCGAACATTTTGGCGGCGCGGCAGATGATGTCCATATGCCCGCGCGTCACGGGATCGAAACTGCCCGGATAGACAGCATGGATCATAGGTATCCTCTCCTTTATGCGGGACGCGCCGCGATCCGTGCGGCGACGCCTTTCAGATTTCGGCGTCTCTGTATGCGGTGATCTGTGTTTTTCCGTAGCGATACGTGCGGAAAAGCCGGTATGCGCCGATCTCGGCGGGGAGTTCCTCTCCCACGGGAGACTCGCACAGGATCACGCCGCCCGGCGCCATGCGTTTCGCCAGATCGGGCAGGACCTTTTGCAGCAGGCCCTTGCCGTACGGCGGGTCGAGAAACGCGATGTCGAAGGTGCTGCGGTTGTTGCGCACGAACGCGAGCGCGTCCGCTTCCAGCACGACGGCACGGTCCGCCAGACGCGTGGTCTGCAGATTGCGGCGGATGACGTCGATCGCCTTGCGGCTGTTGTCCAGGATCGTGGCGGACGCCGCGCCCCGACTGAGCGCCTCGATCGCCATCTGGCCGCTGCCGCCGAAAAGATCCAGCACGCGCCGCCCCTCCAGCTCGAACTGGATGGTGCTGAACACGGCCTCTTTGACGCGGTCGATGGTCGGGCGCACGTCGTCGCCCGGCAGCGTCTCCAACACTCTGCCGCGAGCGGAACCGGTGATCACTCTCATAAGAAACCTCTGAAACTTAGACTATATTATATTATTACACATCCGATGGCTTTTTGTCAACAGAAAAAACGGCCAAACTGCGGCGCGTCCGAAAAAATTCCGCAGACGGCGGCGCGATGCGGGGCGCGACGTTTTCAGTCGGCCTTCGTCCGCTCGTCCAGCGGGACGTATTCGCGCCGGGGACTTACCGCCATATACGCCGGACGGATGATCTTGCTGCCGTTGATGAGCTCCTCTATGCGGTGTGCGCTCCAGCCGGCGATGCGGGCGATGGCGAAGATCGGCGTGAACAGCTCCTCCGGGATGTCGAGCATCGTATAGACGAAGCCGCTGTAAAAGTCCACGTTGGCGCTCACGCCCTTGTACATCTTGCGGCTGCCGACGATCACCTTCGGCGCCAGCTCCTCCACGGCGCTGTACAGCGCGAACTCCTTTTCAAGCCCCTTTTCGACGGAAAGCGCCTCCACGAACCCTTTGAAGATCTGCGCTCTGGGATCGGAAACGGAATAGATGGCGTGCCCGATGCCGTAGATCAGACCGGCCTTGTCGAACGCCTCGCGGTTGACGAGCTTTTGCAGATACGCCTCGATCTCGTCGCGGTCCTCCCAGTCGCGCACATTCTCCTTCATGTCGCGGAACATTCCGCAGACCTTGAGATTCGCGCCGCCGTGCTTGGGACCTTTCAGCGAGCCGAGCGCCGCGGCCACGGCGGAATACGTGTCCGTCCCGGAGGACGTGACGACGTGCGTCGTAAAGGACGAATTGTTGCCGCCGCCGTGCTCGGCGTGCAGGATCAGCGACAGGTCGAGGATCTTCGCCTCCAGCGCGGTGAACTTGTTGTTCAGGCGCAGCATATGCAGGATGTTTTCGGAGGTGGACAGCGCCGGGTCCGGCTCATGGATAAAGAAGCTGTCGTTGCCGCGGATATAGTAGCTGTACGCCTGATACCCGTAGACGGACAGCAGAGGGAATGTGGCGATCAGCTGTAAGCACTGACGCAGCACGTTCGGGATCGACGTGTCGTCGGCGTTGCTGTCATAGGAATACAGCATCAGCACGCTGCGCGCGAGCGAATTCATCATGTCGCGGCTGGGCGATTTCATGATGACGTCGCGCACAAAGGAGCTCGGCAGCGTGCGGCAGCCCGATAAAAGCTCGTTGAACGCGCGAAGCGCTTTCGCGTCCGGCAGTCGGCCGAACAGCAGCAGATAAATGATCTCCTCAAAACCGAAGCGGTCGTCCGCGATGAATCCGGCTGTCAGACGGCGCACGTCATAGCCGCGGTAATACAGCTCTCCCGCGCAGGGCACGCTCTGTCCGTCCACAAGCTTTTTGGCGGTGATCTCGGAAATTTCCGTCAGCCCCGTCAGCACGCCGTTGCCGTTGAGATCCCTCAGGCCGCGGTTGACCCGGTGCTGCACGTACAGCGCGGGATCGATGCGGCTGTCCGCGGTGCACAGGTCGGCCAGCGCCTCGATCTGCGGCGTGACGCGGGAATAGTCTTTTTTCATGTGGGCGATCTCCTTCCTTGAAAGATAATACTTTATTTTATCAAATAATTATGAATAAACTTTGAACAAATTTCGCTTCCGCCGTCGGCAATTCCAACAAATTTACGATCTGATTTTTGGCATTTCTCACGAATTCGGACGCGCCGGTTTGCAAAAGCCGCGGGATGTGCTATACTATCTATACCGTCGAAGGAGGGCGAAAACTATGGATGTTATCCGTGAAGAATACCGCTATGATTCCGCCACGGGCGTATGCCGCATTTTTGCGCGTTCGATCGCGCCCGCGGACAGGACGAAGGTCAAGGGCGTGCTGCAGGTCGTGCACGGCATGGCGGAGCACGGCGAGCGGTATCAGGCGATGGCCTATTACATGGCGTACCACGGCTATGCCGTGTTCATCCACGACCAGGCGGGGCACGGCCGCTCTGTGGAGAGCGACGAGCTGCTGGGCTATTTCGGCGACAAAAACGGCTGGCGCGGTCTTATACAGGACGTGCATACGCTGATGGAGAAGGCGAAGGAAAAATACCCCGGCCGTCCGGTCTTTTTGCTCGGACACAGCATGGGTTCTTTTGTGGCGCGCGCGTTTGCCGCGCAGTACGGCGACGAGCTGACGGGCGCCGTGTTCTGCGGCACGAGCGGCGAGAATCCCGGCGCGGCGGCGGGCGTCGCGGTGGCGGGGATCGTGGAGAAATTCCGCGGCACGCTCTTCCGCAGCGCGTTCATCGACCATATTGCGTTCGGCAGCTACAACAAGCGCTATGAAAACCCGCGCACGCCGTTCGACTGGCTTTCCCGCGACGAGAGCGAGGTCGACGCCTATATCGCCGATCCGCTGTGCGGCTATCTCTTTACCGCGGCGGGGTATCGCGACATGTTCACGCTGCTGCAGAACGTGTCCGGCAAGGCATGGTACCGCAGCGTGCCGAACGCGCTGCCGATCCTGCTCATCTCCGGCTCCATGGACCCGGTGGGCGGCTACGGCAAGGGCGTGCGGCAGGTCTGCCGCGATCTTCGCAAGACCGGCCACGAGGACGTGACGATCCGCGTCTATGACGGCGCGCGGCACGAGCTGTTCAACGAGACGAACGCCAAGGATGTGCTGCGCGAGCTGCTCGACTGGCTGGACAGCGTGCGCAGGAGGTGACGGGATGGAGCGACTGATCCCGCTTTCCACCATCGAATACTTTACGCAGGGCAACGCGATGATCGGGTCCGTCACGCCGGAAGAGTCGGTCGCGGACCCGCTGGCGATCGTGTTCTGCTACCGCGCGTTTGCCGAGGACGGCGTGCTGCGCGCGTTATATTTCACAGACAACCGCTGCTACGATCTGACCGACAAGGCCAAGGTCGTGCAGAACGATTTCGAGCTGTCCGAGGCCGGCATCGACGCGGCTTCGGCGTGGCTGGAGGCGCGCTACCGCGAATTTGCGCGGCGGCTCGGCTGAGAGGGGAAACGATACGATGCGTGATACATTTCAGGCAGGCGCCGCGCGCGCGGACGTCACGCCGCAGGTCGGCGCGTGCCTGTACGGATACAGACCCGAGCATCACAGCACGGGCATTCATGACCGGCTGTCGCTGACGGCGGCCGCGTTCCGCCAGGGCGCGCGGTCCGCGCTTCTGGTGACGGTCGAGGTCGGCGATATCCACAACGAGCTTTGCGACGGGATGCGCGCGGCGCTGGAAAAGGAAACCGGCGTTCCGGCGGCGAACATCCTGCTGAGCGCGACGCACACGCACTGCGCGCCGAACGTCTCCGGCATGGAGGGCTGGGGAGAGATCGACCGGCCGTATTATGAGAACATCCTGCTGCCGGCGGCTTTGCGCGCGGGCAGAGAGGCGGTCGCCGGTCTGCGGGACGCGCAGATCGCCGTCGGGACGACGCGCAGCGACGTGGGGATCAACCGCCGCGAGATCCGCCGAAACGGCGAGGTCTGCCTGGGACAGAATCCCTTCGGCTGCTATGATCCGTGCATGACCGTGCTGACGCTGCGCGGCACGGACGGCGCGGGGATCCTCAATCTGATCCATTACGGCTGCCACGGCACGGCGGCAGGCCTCGCAACAGAGGTCACGCGCGACTGGTCCGGCGTCATGATCGACCGCGTCGAAAAAGAGACGGGCGTGCTGACCGCATACTGGAACGGTGCGGAGGGCGACGTCGGTCCGCGTCTGACGAACGGCGAAACGACGGGCGATATGTCCCACGTCACGGAGCTTGGCGGCGTCGCGGCGGCGGACGCCATGCGCGCTTTGCGCAGTCAGGGCGGTTTTCACGCGGGGACGCTGCGGTGCTTTGCGGACACGATGCGTTTGCCGTACCGGACGCTGCCCGCACCCGAAGAGGTGCGCGAAAAGCTCGCCTCGATCACGCAGCCGGAAAAGCTCATCAACATCCAGCGCTTGACCTACAAGCACTATCTCGACGTGCAGACGCTGTACGATTCCGGCGTAACGGCGCATCCGACGCATCTTGCGTTCCCGTTCTGCGCCGTATCGCTCGGCGACGTGCTGTTCGTGCCCGCGCCCTTTGAGATCTTCTCCGAGATCACGCTGCGTCTGCGGGCATATCTGCCGTGGACGCACACGCTCTGTTTGTCCAACACAAACGGCTACCGCGGATACTTCCCCTCGCAGGATCAGATCTGCCGCGGCGGCTATGAAGTCGACTGCTTCGTTACGGGCAGTGTGTATAATCTTGTCGACGACGCCGATCAGTATTACATCGACGAAGTGTGCAGGATCACAGGAAAGGAATAAGGTATGTACAGGATCGGACAGGAAGAGATCGACGCGGTCGCCCGCGCCATCCGAAGCAAAGACTTTTTCAAGATCAACGGCTCCGGCCGCGAGGTCTTCCGTTTCGAGGAGGAATGGAAGGCGCTGACCGGTTCTGCGCACGCGCTGCTGATGTCGTCCGGATTCGGCGCGCTCGTGTCCGCGCTCGTCGCGCTGGGCGTCGGCCCCGGCGACGAGGTGCTGGTGCCGGCGTATACCTATATCGCCACGGCGCTGGCCGTGACGGCGGCAGGCGCGGTCCCGGTCATCGTGGAAACGGACGAAACGCTGACGATCAGCGTCGAGGACGCGAAGCGGCACATTTCGCAGCACACCAAGGCGATCATCCCCGTGCATATCCAGGGCTTCCCCTGCGACATGGACGCGGTCACGGCGCTCGCAAAAACATACGGCCTGGCCGTCGTCGAGGACGCCTGTCAGGCGGACGGCGGCGTATACAAGGGACGGTATCTCGGCACGATCGGCGACGTCGGCGCGTACAGCTTCAACTATTACAAGGTCATCACCAGCGGCGAGGGCGGTCTGCTGGTCACGGACGACCGCGCGCTGTTCGAGCGCGCGCTGATCTTTCACGACGCGAGCGCGGTGGCGTTTTTCGGCGACCAGCTCGACAATGTGACGCAGCCGGTCTTCGGCGGCACGGAGTTCCGCATCTCGGACATCACCGGCGCGATCCTGCGCGAGCAGCTCAAAAAGCTGCTGGCGCTGATCGGCGATCTGCGCAAAAACCACGACGCGCTGCGCGATATGCTGGACGGACGGCTGACCGTTCTGCCGTCGCACGATCCGCAGGGCGGCTGTCCCACGACGCTCGCGCTGTCCTTCGGTACGGCCGAAGCGTGCCGCGCGTTTACGGCGCGGTGCGCGGAAAAGGGACTGGCGCTGACCGTTCCCATCGACACAGGCAAGCACGTCTATGCCAACTGGACGCAGATCATGGAAAAACGCGGTGCGCTGCATCCGGCGATGGACCCGTTCCGGATGCCGGCCAACGCGGGACTGCAAACGGATTACAGGCCGGACATGTGCCCGCGCACGCTCGACACGCTCTCGCGCACGGCCTACGCGGCGATCGATCCGGATTGGGACGAACAGGCGCTCGCGACAGCGGCCCGCATCCTGAACGGCAGCCTGGAATAAGCAGTTCTATTCGGCATTATTGCCAAAAACGGCGGCTTGCTCTTGTCAATTTCAACAAAAACAAAGGGGCGGATTCCGCCCCTTTTTATGAAGCCATCCGAAAGTTTGAAAATCCACATTCACATTATTGACCTTCAAAAGATTTGTGCTATAATATGTACTACAAGAAAGTCGATTCTGTTTTGTGGGAGATAGAGAGCTATGTATGTAAAAGACGTTACGGTTCAAAACCAGGTTGGTCTGCATGCGCGTCCGGCGACCTTCTTTATTCAGAAGGCCAACGAGTTCAAGTCCTCCATCTGGGTGGAAAAGGAAGAGCGCCGCGTCAACGCCAAGAGCCTGCTGGGCGTCTTGTCGCTGGGGATCATGGGCGGTACGCAGATCCGCATCATCGCCGGCGGTCCCGACGAGGAACAGGCAGTGGACGAGCTTGTTCGTCTGGTCAACTCCGGCTTCGCGGAGTAAGAACACATTTTGAACAACGGCCTTCGTGTGCAAGCACGGAGGCTATTTGTTTCCGAGAGGAGGTTCCCGCATGGCGGAGATCCGGCAGCTTACGGTCGATCAGCTGCGGCAGAAGGCGATGCGTCTGCCCTGCACGCCGGGCGTATACCTGATGAAGAACCGGCAGGGGACGATCATCTACGTCGGCAAGGCCAAGGCGCTGAAAAACCGTGTGAGCCAGTATTTCGGTTCGCACAGGGGCCACGGCGTCAAGGTCGTGCGCATGGTGGAGCACGTCGCCGATTTCGACTATATCCTCACGGACAGCGAGTTCGAGGCGCTCGTGCTGGAATGCAGCCTCATCAAGCAGTACGCGCCGAAATACAACATCCTTCTCAAGGACGACAAGGGGTACAGCTACATCCGTGTGTCCAACGACGGCTGGCCGATGATCTCCGCCGTGCTGCAGAAGGCGGACGACGGCGCGACGTATATCGGCCCGTACACGAGTCATTTCACGGTCAGCAATTCCGTCGCCGAGGCGCTGAAGATCTACCGTCTGCCGAGCTGCGGCAAGACGTTCCCGCGCGACATCGGCAAGGAACGGCCGTGCCTGAACTATTTCATCAAGCAGTGCAGCGCGCCCTGCGCCGGAAAGATCGGCGAGCAGGAGTACCGCGAAACGGTCGACGAAGCGCTGCGCTTTCTCAAGGGCGGCACCGCCGACGCGCTGCGCGATCTGCAGGCGCGTATGGAGGCGGCGGCGGAGAATCTGGAATTTGAAAAAGCGGCGCGCCTGCGCGACCGCATCACGGCGCTGCGGCGTGCGGCGGACAAGCAGAAGGTATATGCCGCCGCCGTGGAGGAACAGGACGTCTTTGCCATCGTATCCGAAAAGGAAAAAAGCTGCCTGAACGTGCTGCGTTTCGGCGAGGGCAAGCTGCGGGAGAGCGAGTTTTTCATCTTCGACACGCCGGAGGACCTGCCGGAGTGCCGCACGGAGCTGGTGCGCAGCTTCTACTCGATGAACCGCAGCGTTCCGCCGCGCATCTCGCTGGACGGCGAGATGGAGGACGAGCCGCTGATGGGGCAGTGGCTTTCGGAAAAGGCGGGGCGCAAGGTCACGATCGCCGTGCCGCAGCGCGGCGCGCAGATGCAGCTCGTGGAGCTGTGCCGCAAGAACGCGGCCGAAAAGCTCATGCAGTCCTCCGGCCGTGTCAGCCGTCAGGCGACGGCGCTGCGGGAGCTTTCGCAGCTTCTGGGGATGCAGAGCATCCCGGAATACATCGAAGCCTACGATATTTCACATACTGCGGGCAGCGACAACGTGGCCGGCATGGTGGTCTTTCGGGACGGCCTGCCGCTCAAAAGCGCCTACAAGCGGTTTTCGATCAAGGATTTCGACGGGCAGGACGATTATGCGTCCATGGCTGAGGTGCTGCGCCGCCGGTTTTTGCGCTATCGGGAGGAACAGGATTCCGGCGAAGGCTTCGGCAGACTGCCCGATCTGATCCTGCTCGACGGCGGACAGGGGCAGGTCCACGCCGTGCAGCCCGTTCTGGCTGCGCTGGACGTGCAGGTTCCGCTGTTCGGTATGGTCAAGGACAGCCATCACCGCACGCGCGCCATCGCCGCGGACGGCGGCGAGATCGCGCTGACGTCCAGACGCGCCGCGTTCACGCTCGTCGCGCAGATCCAGGAGGAGGTGCACCGCTTCGCGGTCGCCTATCACCGGCAAAAGCACGGCAAGGCAGGCCTGTCGTCCACGCTGACGGAGATCGAAGGCGTCGGCCCGGCCCGCGCCAAGGCGCTGCTGCGGCATTTCAGGACGCTCGCCGCGATCCGCGAGGCGCCGCTCGAGTCTCTGTACGCCGTGCCGGGACTGCCGAAGCACACGGCGCAGGCAGTCTATGCGGCGTTCCACGCGGACGAGGGCGGGGAGAACTGAAGCGGATGCGGACACTTTTGCGCTTTTGACAAAATAACGGCGCAAAAAAGAGCGTCTGCGGGAAACATTTTCTATTGACAAACCTCCGGACATCTGTTAATATAATAATATCTATTACTCAGATTATCATTTCGTTGCGAATTTGAGGTGTTTTTAATGAAAAAATATTATGCGCTTCTTTTGACGATCCTTTTGGCGCTCAGCTGCACGGTTGCGGCTTTTGCCGTGTATCCCAGCCCCACCGCGCCGACGATCATTCCGCCCGAGCCGGATACCGAGCCGACCGTGACCGGTCCCACGTCTCCGACGATCCCCACGCTGCCGACCGGACCTACCGCCACGACGTCGTCCAGCGGCACCACCGCGCCCGGCGGTTCCACGACGTCCTCCACGTCGTCCGTGACGAACCCGTCGACCGGTACGACCGGCACGACCGGTACGACCGCGATCACCGCGCCCGGCGGTTCCACGATCACCGGCACGGTCAAGCCGGACGATAACCCCGACTCTCCCAAGACGGGCGACACGAGCTCTGCGGTATTTGGTTTTGCCGCAGTCGCCATGGTCGGCGCGTCAGTCACAGTCGTGCTGCGCAAGAAGAAGGACGACGACGCACAGTAAGCGACGAACCGCCGCATACAGTATCGGTTGCATACGGCGCCTCGATTTGTGTTTTTGCATAAACCTGCAACGGCATCTCGTATGCTGCGGCAGGTTTATCCTTTTCGGGAGGCGATCCGATGCATTCTGATCCGCGCCGCAGGGGCGGCAAGATCATCCTGACTGTTTTGATATTGCTGCTTCTGGCAGCCGTCGGATATTTCGGTATGCAGATGTACCGGGACTACAAGGCGCGGCAGCAGTCCGAGGAGATCTCCGAGAGCTACACGGTCCCCACCACGCAGGACAACCGTCCGGAGAATCCTGTCGACTTCGCGTCGCTGCAGTCGCGCAATTCCGAGGTCTATGCGTGGATCATCGTCCCGAATACGGAGATCGAGCTGCCGATCGCGCAGAGCCGCGCGGACGATCTGTATTACCTCAACCGCGATCTCGACGGCAAGTATTCCCGCCTGGGCACGCTGTTCACGCAGTCGAAGAACAACCTCGAATTCTCCGACCCCGTCACCGTGATCTACGGCCACAATTATTACACCGGCGGGATGTTCACAAATCTGCATTATTTCGAGGACGCCGACTTTTTCAACGAGAATGAGTTTTTCTATATCTATACCCCGACACGCAAGCTGACTTACCGTATCGTTTCGGCATACAAATATGACGACCGTCATATCCTCAACTCCTTCGATTTTTCGGACGAGCAGGTGCGCCGGGACTATTTCGATTCCGTTCTGAATCCCAAAGCGATGCTGCGCAACGTCCGCGAGGGCGCGACGATCGAAACGGACGACAAGCTGGTCGTCCTGAGCACCTGCCTGACGGGAGGATACAGCGGACGATATTTAGTGAATGGAGTTCTGGTCAACGATGAGCAAACCAAATGAGTATTCCCCGCAGTCCGAACCGAACAAGGATGCGGAGCACACCTCGCACCGCGGCAGCTCCCACCGTTCCTCGTCCGGCAGTTCGTCGCACGGATCGACGCACCATTCCTCGCACAGCGGTTCGTCGCATTCGTCCTCCTCTTCGCATTCCTCTTCCTCTTCACATTCATCGTCCTCTTCGCATTCCTCTTCCTCTTCACATTCATCGTCCTCTTCGCATTCCTCCTCCTCGCATCATTCTTCCGACAGCCGCCATCACGACGGCAGCCGTAACGAATCGGCGGACATGGAGAGACGCGATACGCTGATCCAGAAGTATCAGATCGTCAGCGAGGACGACGTACCGCAGCCGGACGAGCATAAGCGCCGCCAGCACCGTCACAGCCGCCGCTTCAGCCGCAGGCGCAGGATACGGCGCATCCTGATCACACTGGTCAGCATTCCGCTGGCGCTGATCCTGATCGCCGCTTCGGTGTTCGGTGTTCTGAACGTGCTGGGCAAGCGGCAGCTCAAAGCGCAGACCGGCGGCGTACAGACGAACCCCTTCTCCGTCACCTATGACGAGGGCAAGACCGTCGAATACAACGGACAGACGTACGCGCTGAACGAAAACATCGCCGCCGTCGCCGCCATCGGCATCGACCGCGAGAGCTTCGGCCTCGAGGAGGACAAGATCGGTACGGCCGGCCAGGCCGACCTGATCCTGATCGTGGCGATGGATATGAAGAGCGGCCTTGTGACGCCGCTCATGATCCCCCGTGACACGATGGTGGACGTGGATCAGTATACCACAGACGGGCAGTACGTGGGCGTGGACCGGATGCAGATCTGTCTTTCCTTCGCCTACGGCGACGGCGCCGCGACCAGCAGCCGGAACGTGCTGACCAGCGCGCAGCGCGTGCTGTACGGCATCCCGATCTATATGTACGGCGTGCTGGATCTCGACGGCATCACGGCGCTCAACGACGCCGTCGGCGGCGTGAGCGTGACGCTGCAAGAGGATTTCAACGGCGCCCATGTAGGCGACCGCATTACCCTGCACGGGTATGAAGCGGAAGCCTTCGTCCGCAGCCGTGACAGCGAGAAGATGGACTCCGATACGCCGCGTCGCGCGCGACAGGTCCAGTATCTGCACGGCTTTATCGACAAGGTTTCGTCTGCGGCGCTGCGGGACATGAGCGTGATCCGTCAGCTGTACAGCACGGCGATGGAATACGCGTTCACCAACGTCAGCCTGTCCAAGGTCACCTATATGGCGACGACGCTGTTTTCCAAGGGCGTCAGCTTCGCCGACGTGCAGACGATCGCCGGCACGCTTCAGCCCGGCGATCCGTACGCGGAATACATCGCGGACGAACAGGCCGTATTTGAAACCGTGCTCAATACGTTCTATACGCCTGTTTAAATCCCAAAAGCGTGAAACGTTGTTTGTGAACTGATCCCTCCCGCAGCGAAAAGAAAGGAACGTGTCGTTATGTCCGTACCGCAGACCGGAAGTCCAGCGCCGAAGAAGAAGGACTCAAAAAAATCAACGCTGTCGGTCGTGATCGCCGTGATGGCTGTGGTGATCGTCGTGCTGATCGTCATTCTGATCGTGATGAGAGGGGCGTTCAAGCGTACGAGCACCGACGAAACCTCCGGGCAGGGCATGAGCGAGTCGCAGACGCTGCCGGAAGAAACGACCGCGGACGCCCTTGCGACGTCGGCGGTGAACGAGGTCACGACGGCCGCGCCGACGACTACGGCCGCGCCGACGACTACGACCGTGCCGACGACTACGGCGGCACCGACGACTACGACCGTGCCGACAACCGCGTCTACGACGATGTCGGAGGAACAGGAAGAAACGCTGGCCGCGGCCTATAAAGCGTACTGCAGGGAAGTCAACCGCGTCTATGCGCTCAATCTTGAGGGCGAAAGACCTGACGCCGCGGATTCTGTACGCTTCTATTTGTACGATTTCGACCTCAACGGGATCCCCGAGCTGATCCTCGACAACGGATACAGGACGCAGACGTATGAAAACGGACTTTCCATCTATACCTTTACGATGGACAAGGGTCTGGCGAATCTCGGCTCCGCGAACCGCGCGTCCGACGTCCTCTATGATAAAACGCCCGGCGACGCCGAATTCGGCGTTATAGCGTCCCACCACGGCAGAGCCGCGGAATTCTCCTATCGGATCCGGGACGGCAAGCTGGCGGAAACGGTCGTGAAGGATTGGCACGATACGCTCGGCGCAAACGCCGACGCCTATGAGCAGGACGTCCGGCGTGTGCAGCCGTACACCGTGATCGACGGCGCATCGGACAAATGGTACGACGCCTCGGACGCCGACTCTGTTTTTGAAAACCTTTAAACCCCGCATTTAAAGCGAAAAAAATACACCGGCGCGTTCGCGTCGGTGCTTTTTTCTGTCTTTTATTTCCTTTTCAGCAGTACGGTTTCGCCTGCCTGCATGTCCAGCACGGCGACGTCGCCCCGGATCGAAACGGCGGCGTCCCCGAGCAGCGGGACGAGCTGCGTGTCGCCGCAAAGGCGGATCGTCTTTTCGCCGGCGGTCGTCGCGTGGATCGCGTAGAACTGCGCATTCGCGTAGAAGACGTCGCCCGAATCACAGTAGATATGCACGCCGTTTGCGCGGCAGAACGCGCGCAGCTCCTTTGAAGAGAAGGACCGTTTCTGGTCCGAAAGCATCAGGAAGGGAATCCTGTCCGCGCGGCAGCGCGAAACAGCGTCGCGCATCGCCGGCGTTTTCACATCGGACAGGAACAGAACGGCGCGGTATTTGCCGCACACGGCGCCGAAGTCGCGTACGTCATAGAGATCGTACGGCGCGCCGAGGTACCCGAGCTGCCGGCGCTCGTTGCTTGCGGCATAGCGCAGGCCGTGGTCGGTCAGATACCGATAGGCGCTCTCGTCGACGAACACGGCGAACTGCGCTAAGGAGCTTCTGTCCTTTTCAAGGCTCTGCGCGCAGATCTCCCGGTACGTTTGCATTTCGCGCATGATGTCCTCGTCGTCGTACCAGCCGCCCCACATGTCGAACCACCAGAAGCCGTTGCCCTTGACGAGCTGGCGGCAGAAGGATTTGCGGATCTGCTGGACGGCGGTGTTCTTGTCCGGCAGCGGCTGCCAGATCGGCGCGGTATAATGGCTTTGCGGATCGTATTCCGGCGCGTGATCGCACAGCGGGCGCGTCAAATGCGTGCGGACGTCGCACTCCTGCATACAGAGCTTGCCGTGCAGACGCACGCTGTCCGCCGCGTACATTTCCGTCCAGTCCGCGTCCGGGTCGCGCACGCCGATGTAGGAATTGGGCGAACAGATGAAGTCGACGTCCGGACTGTCGAGCAGCAGATCCAGCGCGTGCGTGCCCTGCAGCGACGACGTCACCTCCAGTACATAGCCGTAGAACGTGCCGACAGCGACGTTGTTGCCGCTTTCCTGCTTGGCGACGTGCGCGAGATAGGCGATGCTGTCCGCGACGCGCACGTTCGCGTATTCGAGGAAACACGCCAGGGCTTCCGAACGGTGGTAGACGCCCTTCTTTTGCAGCGGGGAGAGATCGGGCAGACCGTTGTATTTCACATCGGGATAATACGTGCGCATGAATTCGGCGAAGCCGGCCTCGGCGCACGGGCTGATCCCGCCGTTCATGTCGAAGTGGAACCATTCCTCCGTGTTGCCGCCGGCGATCTGGTAGCCCGCGATGTGCGCGCCGTAATCGCTTTGGCGGATATGCCGGATCAGCTCGCGCAGCATCTGCGCCGCGTCCTCACGCCAGACGTCGGAATACAGGGATTCGCGTTCGCCCGTGCCGTCCAGGCAGTCTGGATGCGCTTCGATCCACCACAGCGGCATGGACAGATTGACGCGCGGAAACAGCAGCGCGTCGGGACAGACGTCCAGGATCTTATGCACGGACGCGTCCAGGACGGAGAAATCCGGACTTCCCTGTTCGTCGAAGATCCCTTTGCCGAACGGCGTCATATCCTTCGTCGTGCTGATCCACCGTCCGGCGAACAGCACGGGCAGAGAGAAAAACGAATAGCCCGCGTCGGCGAACGCCTCGTATTGATTGTACGGCTCCAGATACGTCATGTATGCCGCGCAGGGGTACGGTTCGCCGTTGACGAACAGCGTCGGCACGCCGCCGTGCATACGCACCTCGGTACGGACGCCGCACGATTTCGACGCGTCCGTTTCGACGGCCCCGCGGTCCGGCAAACGCACCGGACTCTGCGGCGGCTTGTACAGCGTGCAGGCATAGGGGAAGACGGAAGCGAGCGTCAGCAGGACGCTGATGATCCTGTCCAGCATATCATGATGCTCCTTTCTCAGGTCTGACTACTGTAATCATACATAGTCCTTTCAGCCTTTGTCAACCTTTTCGGCGCAAAATCTTTCGCGTTTTCCGAATCCCTGTTGACCTTTGGGCGGAAGATATGGTACAATAAACAAAAAAACGGACTGTGCATTGCCGCAGTCCGACGGAGGGATCATTATGAAAAAACTGCTCAGTGTCTTGTTATGCATCCTGTTCGTGTGCGCAGGTCTGCCTGTCGCGGTCTTTGCGGCGGACGATTATACGATCGTTTCGCCCTATGCGCAGGTCGTCTGGGACGGCGACGGCGCATGGGGCGCCTACAAGGGCAATCTGCATACCCATTCCACGTTCAGCGACGCGGAGATGAACCTCAACGAAATGGTTCTTGAGCACTATAATCAGGGCTTTGATTTTCTCGCCATGACGGATCACGGCGTGACGGGTACGCCGTGGAACGAAGCGCCGGCGCGTCTGCCGCTCTATTGGTATCAATATCTTCTCGGCTATAAACAAACGCCTCTGACGGACGAGGAATTCGCTGCCGTGACGGACGGCTCCTATCCCGTAGACGGCGCCGCAAGAGGCAAGGGCATGGTCTGCGTGACGGGCGGCAACGAGCTGAATGCGCTGACGATCACCAAATGCCACGTCAACGGCATGTTCCTGCCTGAGCATGTGGGCGACAATTATCTCGGTTACGAGAACGATCACGAGGGCGCGGTGCGTCTTGCGGACAAGGCCGGCGCGCTGTCCTTCATCAACCATCCCGGCGACTGGCTGCATTCCAACAGAGACATCGCCGTCGTCTCGGACCCGGAGAACGTGCATTACTATGCCGACATCCTTTTGAAATACGATTCCTGTCTGGGCATGGAGGTGTTCAACGAGCGCAACCATACGACGCCTTATGACCGGATCCTGTGGGACAACGTGCTGATGGAATGCCTGCCGTACGGCAAGCGCGTGATCGGCTACTCCAACAACGACGCGCATTTCCACAGTCACGTCGACTCGTCCTTCTCCGTCTTCATGATGCCGGAGAACACGGTCGAAAACATCAAGGAAACGATGCAGTCCGGCGCGTTCTTCTGCGTGACCAGAGAGCTGCGGAACAACGATCTCATCGGCCCTGCCGAGGAGTTTGACGTGCGCTATTCCGAAACGCCGTATCCGGCGTTCCGTGAGCTGTCGGTCGACGGACACACGGTGACCGTGCGCGCGAACAACTGCACCGATCTGCAGTGGATCGCGAACGGCAAGGTGATCGCGCATAAGACGGTCGAACAGTCGGAACACGAGACGACCTATGTGCTTGACCTCGACAGCGTGGAGAACGTGAAGGACTTCCTGTATATCCGCTGCGAGCTGTTCGGCGAGGGCGGCGCGACGATCTCGCAGGCGCTCATTCTCGACCGCGGGACCGAGCCGAAGACCTATGAACCCGACACGTCCGCGCGCGCGAAGCTGGCGAGCTTTGGGCACCGGATCGCATCGCTGCGGATCGTTGTGCTGTTCCAGATCATCGCGGATGAGATCTCGAGCAGCGTCCGCCGCCTGTTCACCCGCAAGGCGTGACGCGCAGCGTTAATTGAACGACAGACTGTATTCGCCCTCCATCTCGGCGATCAGCGGGCCGGCGCAGTCCGCGTCGCCGACGAGCTTCGCCAGCAGGCAGACGGGCGATTCAAAGGTATAATCGGTATAAAGCAGGATGATCTGACCGCTTTGCGGATCAAAGACGATCGTCCCGGTTTCGGCGTCGGTCAGCGTATCGACGGACAGCTCCGGCGCGTCCCACGGCGCGAGGACGATTCCGCTTTCCCCGAAAGCGGACACGTTTCTTTCCTCGCTCAGGACGCTGTCCAGCATTCCGTCGAACGCGTCCTCGACGGTAAACCTCAGCGTATATCCGCTTTTGAGATAAAGCGTCGCAGTCTGCGGCGCTTTCGTCGTCACACCGTCGCCGGACGCGAGCGAACGCAGATAGTCGATCACTGCATTAAAGCCCCGGCGCATCTTCGCGCTCAGGTCGCGTTCGCCGGAAACGCTGTAATCGTCCTTCATGAATTGGAAGGACAGGGTGGTCGTCGCCGCGTCGAGTACGCGCATACGGCTGTACGGCCGTTTGCTTGCCCGGTACAGGCCGTACTGATCCGCCATCTGCGCGACGCGCTCGAGCGTCTGGGCGCCGACGCGGTACGTCGTCGTGATCTCCCGGTCGGCGTGCGTTTCTTTTTCGCTGACCGTCAGCACCGCGCTGCCGTCGTCCGCTCGGGCCAGCTTCATATAAAAGCTGCCGCCGAGCATACCGCCGCCGGTGGAGACCGAGCAGTATTTCAGCGTATCGTTTTTGTATTTCAGACTTCCGATCAGGGGAATGACCATATAAACGCCTCCTGCGATCAGCGCCGCGCACAAAATGAGGGCAAGCGCTTTTTTGATTTTTGATCCGCTTATTTTTCCGTGCTTCATACAGTGCCTCCGGTTTTGTTTTTCCTTATTATAGCATACCTTTTCTTTCCTTTCAACCGCGGCCGCACGACGTCGGTCAGATAAAAGGGGGGACCGCCATGACAATACTTGTGGATATGGACGACACGATCGAACGGCTTCTGGACGCGTGGGTCGCGGCCGTCAACCGGAAATACGGGCAGAGCGTGGGCGTCGACGAGATCACGTCGTGGGACGTGTCGGCCGCGTATCCGACGCTGACGTGGGAGCAGGTCTACGCGGTCACGACGGAGCCGGGCTTCTGGAAGACGGTGGAGCCGATGCCCGGCGCGGCGCAGGCTCTGCAGCGTCTGACGGACGCCGGACACGAGGTATTCATCGTGACGGCGACGCCGTATGAATCGGTGCGCGAAAAGATGGACGATCTGCTGTTCCGGCGGTTCCCGTTTCTGACGTGGGATCAGGTGATCGTCGCCTCGCGCAAGCAGATGATCCGCGGCGACGTGCTGATCGACGACGGCGTGCACAATCTCGAGGGCGGCGATTACGTCAGGATATTGATGAGCGCGCCGCACAACCGCGGGTATGACGCCGAGGGCGGCGGGATGATCCGCGTGGACAGCTGGGCGCAGATCGAGGACGTGATCCGCGCGCTCGGGGAGAGAGGGGAAAGAGGATGAAAACACTGAAAGGGATATTCGCGCTCATACAGGTGATCCTGTTCTCTGTGGGGCTGCTGCCCGCGGATATGCGCGTGGAATACGGCGGGACGCCTTACGTGCCGCCGCAGATCGAAACGCCGCTGTACATCGTGCGGGGCGGCCGGTCGGACTACGTCATCACGACGGACGATCCGGCGGACGAATGCCTGGCGACGGCGGCGCGGGAATTGCAGACATATGTGCAAAAGTGCTGCGGCGCGTCGCTGCCGATCGTGTCGGCGGATGCGCGCACACCGCACGCGATCGCGCTTGAAGTCGAACCGACCGGCGTGCAGACGGCGCGCGTCGGTTTTTCCGTACATGACGAGGAGAGCTTCCGCCTGTTTGCCGACGGCGAAACGCTGCGCGTACGCGGTACGGGCAGCCGCGGGACGCTGTACGGCGTATACACGCTGCTGGAGGACTGGCTCGGCGTGCGCTGGTTCACGCCGACGCTGGAGGTCGCGCCCGAAAGCCCCGATTTCGTCGTGGACGCGCATCTGGACCGCACCGTCAAGCCGTCGTTTTCCGTGCGGCGCAACGACAGCGCGGGGACGAACGACGCGTATCGTGCGCGCAGCCGGATGAACGTGTCGTTCTGGCGTCCCGCCGAGGAATACGGCGGCGCGCTGACGTATGTGCTGTGGGACGTGACGCTCGACACGCTGGTGCCGGACGCGCTGTTCGCGGCGCACCCGGAATATTTTGCCGAGCAGGAGGACGGCAGCCGGTCGACCGACCACGTCTGCCTGTCGAATCCGGACGTGCTTATCGTCGCAGTCGAAAACGCGCGGCGGGCGATCCTCGCCGATACGCGCGGCGCGAAATATCTGCACGTCGGGCAGAAGGACAACATCCTCTACTGCCGGTGCGCGCGGTGCGAGGCGGCGTATGCGCGTTACGGCAGCGTGAGCGCGCCGACGATCCTGTTCACCAACGCCCTGGCCGACGCGCTCGACGAGGAGTTCCCCGACTTCATGTTCACGTTTTACGCCTACAACGAGACGGACCGCCCGCCGACGGACCCTTCGCTGCGGTGCCGCGACAACGTCGCGCCGGTGCTGTGCGGGCTGCATAAGGCGTGCCGCTGTCATCCGCTGACGCAGTGCGGCGCGCAGGACGGGAAGGAAACGTTCGACAATCTGTACGTTCCGCAGCCGGCGACGGTCGCGGAGGATTTCAAAAACTGGACGAAGGTCGCGGACACGACGTACATCTACGACTACACGATCAATTTCCTCAACAGCGCGCAGTTCTTTTCCAACCTTGAAACGATGCAGTCCACGATGAAGTACATGCACGACCTCGGGATCACGGGCTACATCTACAACTGCGGCGACGGGCACGAGGCGGCGTTCAACGAGCTGCGCAACTATCTGCTGTGCAAGCTCCAGTGGGACGTGGACTGCGACGTATCGCACCATATGACGGAGTTCCTGCGCGCCTACTACGGCGAAGCGGCCGAGCCGTATATCCGGCAGATCCTCGACGTGCAGGCTGCGCAGATCCGCGCGAGTGCGCACGCGTTCGACTTCGACTGGCACTACCAGTCCGGATTTTACCCGCTTCTCACGGCGGCGAAGTTGGACGTCCTGTGGAAAAAGGCGCTGGCGTCTGACGTCACCGAAGCGCAGCGCTTCCGCGTGGAAACGGCGAACCTGAGCTGGGAGTATTACAAGGCCAACCTGTTCATGGGCAAATACACCGTACTGAATCCCCTGCGGCACAAGGCGAACGAGGCGCTGTACGACGCGTTTCTGGCGCACGGCCTGCACCGCGTTTCGTCGTTTGCGATGATCCCGGAAAAGAGCGAGGTCGATTTTTTCAAGCGCCCTTTCACATGGGGATAACGCGGCAGTCATATCTTATGCAGCGGCTTTTCACGGCTTTCCGTGGAGGGCCGTTTTTTTTCGGCGCAAGAGGTCGTATGCCGCGGCCTTTTGCGCCGTATATATTGTGTGTAAAGAGGCCGTCTTTACCGGCGGGCGTCATGTAAAGTATATTGCCTGTACAGAATAAAAATAAAAAAAGCTCTCGGAAAATTTGTGCAATATCCCGAATGAAAAAAGGTTGACTGTCTTGACAAAATGTGATAGGATAGAATTGAGTAAAAATAGGTTTATACTCTTTAATTTTCTATTTTAGAATATTTTTTAGTGTTTTCGGGTTTGAAACGAACGATCCGACGCCGGAAACGGCGGGCGTGCCGGTATGATTGTAGGGGCGGGCATGACCGCCCGACGGGGGCGCAGCCCCCGCGAAGCGAGAACGCAGCGTGCGGCAGGTTGTATGGCCGGCCATTGGCCGTCCGCATGGGAACGGCATTGTACGGCAACGCACCGCCGGGAACGGCGTCATACATAAAACGGACGGGCGGTCATGCCCGCCCCTACACCCCCATTTGAAAGGGTGTCAATGAGTTATGGAAAACCGTTTCCCATCGAGGAAGCAGAACCGTTTGGCGGGATTCGACTATACCAAGGCGGCGCTTTATTTCATTACGATCTGTACCGAACACAGACGAAAGATTTTTTGGGCTGGCGAAGACGGTACATTATCCAAGGCGGGTACAGTCGTGCGGCAGGAGATATTGGAGCTGCCCGATCGGTTTGCATATACGGAAATAGAGAGGTATGCGATCCTGCCTGATCATGTACACTTGATGATCGCGTTGACGCCGCAGTCGGGCGACGAAGGAAAAGCGCCGAATATACGGAACGTCGTCGGTTCATTGAAGGCGAGGGTTTCCGGAAAGATCGGAAACGGAAAAACGGTTTGGCAGAAATCGTTTTATGATCACATCATCCGAAACGAAAAGGATTATCAGGAAATCAGCAAATACATAGCATACAATCCGTGCAAGCATTATGAGATAGATTGTCGGGACGAATTGTAGGGGCGGGCATGACCGCCCG
>JAFSYP010000051.1 GCA_017449935.1 Clostridia bacterium | reverse complement strand
CCGTCACCGGCGCGGAGGCCCCCGCCGCCGAGCCGCTGCCGGGCTACCGCCGGGTGCGCTCGATGGTCTACTGCGGCATCTATACCGAGGACGGCAGCAAGTACCCGGACCTGCGCGACGCGCTGGAAAAGCTCCAGCTCAACGACGCCTCCCTGACCTTCGAGCCGGAGAGCTCCGTGGCGCTGGGCTTCGGCTTCCGCTGCGGCTTTCTGGGGATGCTGCACATGGAGGTCATTCAGGAGCGTTTGGAGCGCGAGTTCGACCTCGACCTCGTCACCACACTGCCGAGCGTCATCTACGAGGTCTACAAGACCGACGGGACGATGGTGCGCGTCGACAATCCGCACAACTACCCCGATTCCGGCGTCATCGAGCACGCCGAGGAGCCGTTCGTCAAGGTCACCATCGTCACGCCGCCGGACTATGTCGGCAACATCATGCCGATGTGCCAGGACCGGCGCGGCGAGTTCAAGGACATGCAGTACCTCGACACGTTCCTCGTCGAGCTGCACTACGAGATGCCGCTCAACGAGATCATCTACGACTTCTTTGACACGCTCAAGGCGAACACCAAGGGCTACGCCTCGCTGGACTATGAGCTGTCTGGCTATCGCCCCAGCGAGCTGGTGAAGGTCGATCTGCTCTTAAACGGCGATCAGGTGGACGCGCTGAGTTTCATCGCCCACAAGGACAAGGCATATCCGCGGGCGCGAAAGCTGTGCGAAAAGCTGAAGGAGAACATCCCCCGCCAGCTCTTCGAGGTGCCGGTGCAGGCGGCGATCGGCGGGCGCGTCATCGCCCGCGAGACCGTCAAGGCGATGCGCAAGGACGTGCTCGCGAAGTGCTACGGCGGCGACATCTCGCGCAAGAAGAAGCTGCTCGAGAAGCAGAAGGAAGGCAAAAAGCGTATGCGCCAGTTCGGCACCGTGGAGGTGCCGCAGGAGGCGTTTATGGCGGTGCTCAAGCTCGACGACAACGACTGACGATGAAGATACGATGAAGATAGAATCGACCATTGTGTATCAGATCGTGCCGGGCGACGACAACCCGCGCAACGGCGAGGGCGACTTTCTGCGCCTTCGGGACGGACGCATCCTGTTCGCGTACAGCCGCTATACGGGCGACGACCGCGAGGACGACTGCCCGTGCGACATCGCCGCGGTGCTTTCGGACGACGGCGGCGCCGGCTTCGGCGGCAAGCGCATTTTAGTACGCGCGGCCGAGCACGGCGTGCGCAACGTCATGAGCGTTTCTCTCGTCCGGTTCACAAACGGCGACGCCGGCCTGTTTTATCTTGTCAAGGACCCTAAGGACGGCACGAGCCGCTATGTGCTGCGCCGCAGCGCGGACGAATGCGAGACGTTCGCGAGCCCCGTACAGTGCCTGCCGGACCGGTACGCGGGGTACTACGTGGTCAACAACTGCCGCGTGCTGCAAACGGCGGACGGACGGATCTATATCCCTGCCGCCGTGCACCGTACCGGCGAAGGGGGCGCGGCGTATCATGCCGCCGCGGTCTTTTACCGGTCGCAGGACGACGGCCGCACGTTTCATGAGCTCGGCGCGCCGCTGACGTGTCCCGTGCAGTCCGAAACGGGACTGCAGGAGCCGGGGCTTCTGGAATTGCCGAACGGCGTGCTGTACGCCTACTTCCGCACCGACCTGTTTTGCCAGTACGAGAGCGTTTCCGTCGACGGCGGCGAACGCTTCTTCGCACCGCAGCCCTCGCGGTTCTCCTCGCCCGAATCCCCGATGAAGATCGCCCGCGATCCCTTCGGCGGCAAGTATTACGCCGTCTGGAACCCGATCCCCGAATACTGCGGAAGAAACGCCGATCCGCCGGGAGAATGGATCACCGCCGGCAGGACGCCGCTGGTTATGGCACAGAGTTCGGACGGGATCCACTTCGGAGAGCCCGTCGTGCTCGAGGACGATCCCGCGAGAGGGTTCTGCTATCCGGCGATCTATTTCCTCGCCGAGAACGAAATGCTGCTCGCGTACTGCAGCGGCGGCAGGGCGGATTCCGCCTGCCTTTGCCGCACGACGATCCGACGCGTTACCGTGAAATGAAAACCTTTTCAGAATAAAGAAAGAAAAACGGAGGCATGAATATGGCAAACGAAACCGCAGCCGAAAAGAAATCGCCGCGCAAGCTCCCGCAGCGGCGGTACGTCGGCTCCCGCGAGACGATGTGGTATATCCTGTACGACATATCCGCGAGCTTCAACATTTCCGGCAGCGAGGAAGTGTTCATCTCGGATATCGTCAAGATCCGGATGCACTACATCGCGCTGGTCAAGACGATCAACGGCGTCTGGGACATCATCAACGACATCTTCCTGGGCGGTCTGGTCGACAAGACGCGTACCCGCTGGGGCAAGTTCAAACCGTATCTGGTGCTGTACGCCGGTCCGGGCACAATGCTGTCCGTGATCTACTGGCTCATGCCGGTGCTGTTCGCGGCGATGGGATTGGGCGATTTCTCCAAGTTCATGTTTTATCTGATTTTGCTGATGTTCAAAAATCTGGCGGAGTCGCTGCGCGATATTGCCAAGACCGGTATGCTTTCCACGATCACGCCGGACATCATCGACCGAACGCGGCTCATTACGGCGGCAAACCTTTTGAGCGGCTTCCTCGAGAAAACGCCGTCGCAGCTGCTCGATCTTTTGATCGACCTGTCCATCCGCGACATCGTCAAGCTCAAATACCGTTCGCTCTACATAGGCTTCGGCACCGTGACCGTCGTGGCCTGCGGCATCATGGCGCTGGGCTTCTCGCTGATCACAAAGGAACGTGTTTCCCAGTCGATCAAGTCGCCTTCGCTGGCGCACTCGATCAAGATGGTCTTCCGCTGCAAACCCGTTCTGCTGATCTCGCTGTCCGAGTTCCTCGGTTCGTTCTCGTCGGTCAAGGTCAGCGACAAGTACTACTACCTGAACGTGCTGCGTCTTTCCTCGCTGACGAACATCGTCGGCATTCCCGGCGCATTCGTTTCGCCCGCCAGCTACGCCTATGTGCCGCAGCTGCGCCGCCGCTTTTCCACCAAGATACTGTGGCTGTTTTCCGCGCACTTCAACAATTTCCTGATGATCGGCGTTTTCCTGATCGGTTCGATCAACAAGGGCTACAAGAAACTGAAAGTCATGATCCCTGTGCTGATGGTGCAGGAAACGGTTTGGATGACCATATACGGCCTCAAGAAGGTCATCCCGAGCGAGATGTACAACGAGTCCATGGACTACTTCGAGTGGCAGAACGGCTTCCGTGCCGAAGCGATGGTGAGCGTGTTCCAGAGCCTGACGCGCAAGCTCGCCAGCACGGTCGGCAGCGCGCTGAACAGTCTGGTGCTCGGCCGTCTGGGGTACGACCAAAACGCCGCGCCCGGCAGCCAGAGCGAGAAAGTCGAGTACACGATCTTCGCGCTGTTCTCCGTGATCCCGTCGACGCTCAGTCTGATCGGCATGATCCCGAAGTTTTTCTACGATCTGAACGGCGAGAAGCGCGATCGGATGTACGCCGAGCTGCATGAGCGCCGCGCGATGGTCATGCACGCCGAGCATCATTTAGGCGAAGAAGAATGATCCGAAACGTCCGTCAAATCGTCACGGTTTGGCGGACGATTTTACAGGAGGTTGCATATGGCTGACTTGGTTTCCGTGATCGTGCCGATCTACAAAGTGGAAGCATATCTGAAAAAATGTGTGGATTCGATCCTTGCGCAGACCTATCCGGCGCTGGAAGTGATCCTGGTGGACGACGGTTCGCCGGACGGCTGCGGCGCGATCTGCGACGAATATGCCGGACAGGACGCGCGTGTGCGCGTCATCCACCAGGAAAACGGCGGCGTCAGCAAGGCTCGAAATGCGGGGCTGGACGCGGCCGAGGGCAGATATGTGATGTTCACGGACAGCGACGACTGGATCGAGCCGGATATGGTCGCGACGCTGATCGAGGGGATCACGGCGTACGGCGCCGACATCGTGACGGTCAATCTGCGCTCTTTCGACGCGTCCGGCGATTTGAAAGAGCGCGTTATGGACATGCGGGACGACGTTCTGGAGTTTCCGCAGCCGGATTATTTGAAGCTGCTGCAGCTTCACGGCACACAGATCAGTATTTTTCCGTTCAACAGTCTGTACCGCCGCGAATTGATCGAAAAGCTGGCACTGCGTTTTCTGCCGATGCAGCAGGTCCATTCCGAGGATCAGCTGTTCAATTGGTGCTATTACGCCGCGGTCCGCAAAGCGGTCTATATCGACAAGCCGCTTTATGTGTATCGGGTGGGGGTGAATACGCTCAGCCGTTCGGAAATGCCGGCGGAGATCCTGAACCGGCGCGTAACGCTGGTCTGCGTACTGGAAGCATTTTTGAAAAAGCATCTGTCAGCCATGCCGCCGAGAGTTTTCTTTGACTCTTTGACCTGGTTGTATTTTATTTCCGGATGCGACGCCGTGCACAAAAGCGAACGTATCCTTGCGGGGATCGGCATGATCGCCGAAAAAAAAGAGCGCCGCCGCTTCCGGAAAACGTTGTGGGACATTCTCTGCGGCCAGGCCGGCAGAGAGTACATACGCCAAACAAATATGGACCGTCATGCGCGGCTGTATTTCCGCGCGATGCTGGTCCTGATGCTGTTGGGAAAGAATGACCGCCCCGTGCGTACCTATCTTTCCGGAGAGGGATGAAACAGTTTGCATAAGCCGATCAGATCCGGCATTGTTGCGACACTCGTGCTGGGCGCGGCGATCCTGACGTCGTCCTGCGCACTGCGTGAAACCGTGTCGACCGTGCCGGCGACGGAGGAAACGCCGACCGTGTCCATCCGGTACGACGAAACGAATACGCAGACGACGGAAGAAACGGAAGAAACGTCGTCCGCCTCGCTGACGGGCACGCTGACGATCTCCTTTGTCGGCGACTGTATGTTCGCCAGCAATCACGGCACGGCCAACCCCGGCTCATTCAACGAGACGGCGCGGCTGCAAAGTCCGGACTATTTTCTGCGGGAATTCATCCCGATGTTCAAGGCGGACGATTTTACGATCGCCAACTGCGAGGGCGTGCTGTCGGACAACGATCTGCCGGAAAAGGACGTGTGGACGGAAAAGGCCTTCTGGTTCAAGGGCCCGACGGCGAACGCCGAGATCTTCCGCGTGTCGGATATCCAGCTCGCGAGCGTCGTCAACAACCATTCCCACGACTTCGGTCAGCAGGGGAGCGACGATACCGAAGCGGCGCTCGAAAGCGTCGGCGTACTGCCCGGCAGACGCGACGCCGTGACCTATACGAGCGTCAAGGAACAGAAGCTCGGGATATTCTGCTGTTCGCTGTATAACTACAACGACGTGCAAGACATCCTTCTCAAGGTGCAGGAGATGCAGACAGAGCATTGTGATCTGATCATTCTGTATTTCCACGGCGGGATCGAAAACCAGACCGCGCCGGAGGATTGGAAGATCCGCGCCTGCCATGAACTGATCGACGCGGGCGCCGACGTCATCGTCGGATCGCATCCGCACGTGCTCCAGCCGATGGAGGTCTATCACGGCAAGCCGATTCTGTACTCGCTGGGCAATTTCTGTTTCGGCGGCAACATCCGTCCGCCGAAGGACACCGCCGTGTATCAGGCGGTCTATCAGATCGAGAACGGCAGGATTGCCGACCGTCAGGATGTGCTGATCCCGTGCGCGACATATTCCGGATATGAAAATAATTATCAGCCGTATATCGTCACGGACGAATACAAAAAGCAGGAGATCCTGCAGTTCATGCAGTCGCCGGTTTGATAAAAAAACATAAAACAGCGCGGGACGAAGCGATCGCTTCGTCCCGCGTTTATCATATAAAAGGTTTATTTTGCCTTGCGCTTCTCGCTTGCGCGGCGCAGCGCCTTGCCGATCTCGAATACAGGGATCGTGGACGCCGCGAGCACAACAGAGATCATTAGTTCTTTCAGCTCGAACGTACCTTTCTCGATACCGAATACGGTGCACAGACCCGGTACATAGATGGCGGCAAGCGTTAGCAGCGTCGTGACGACGGCCGCGCCGATCAGCCACCAGTTCATGTTCTTGAACATGGACTTCGACAGGATCGAACCGGTGCGCGAGCGCATGTTGATCGCGCAGAACATTTCGGCGAAGTTGACCGTCAGGAACGCCATCGCCATGGCGTTGACACAGTCGGTGCCGTGGAAAATATCGCTGAACTGATTCAGTGAATGGCCAACCTCCAGATGCGCACCGATGAAGAACGCCGCGATCTCGACGATCGCCAGGTAGATTCCCTGCCAAACCATGTCGGTGCCGGCGCCGTGGGAGAAGATGCCGTCGGTCGTGGGACGGGGCTTTCTGCGCATGAGGTTGCCTTCCGCCTTTTCCATGCCGAGCGCGAGGCCGGGCAACGAGTCGGTGACCATGTTGACCCACAGCAGATGCACGGGCGAGAGGATCTTGAAGTTGAAGATCGACGCGAGGAACATGATGATGACCTCGGACATGTTGGTGGAGAGCTGGAACTGCAGCACCTTGCACACGTTGTCGTAGATCTTGCGGCCTTCCTCGACGGCGTTGACGATCGTCGCAAAGTTGTCGTCCGCAAGCACCATGTCGGCGACGCTCTTGGTGACGTCCGTGCCGGTGATGCCCATGCCGATGCCGATATCAGACGCCTTGATGGACGGCGCGTCGTTGACGCCGTCGCCGGTCATGGCGGTGACCATGCCGCGCGCCTTCCACGCCTTGACGATGCGCGTCTTATGCTCCGGCTGTACGCGGGCGTAGACGGAATACTTAGTGACCTCCTCGATCATTTCCTCGTCCGTGAACTTGTCCAGATCGGCGCCGAGGATTGCCTGCGATTCGTCGGTGATGATGCCCAGATCCTTGCCGATGGCGACGGCGGTGTCCTTGTGGTCGCCGGTGATCATGACGGGCGTGATGCCGGCCGTACGGCATTCCTCGATGGCCGCCTTGACTTCGGGACGGACGGGATCAATCATGCCTGTCAGTCCGACGAAGATCAGGTCATTTTCCAGAGCCGACGGCTCACAGTCGGTCGGCACGGCGTCATACATTTTCATGGAAGCGGCCAGCACGCGCAGCGCCTTGTCCGCCATGCACTTGTTGTCCGCGGCGATCGCCCGGCGCATTTCGTCGGTCAACGGGACGGCTTGTCCGCCGATCCATGCCTTCGTGCACAGCTTCAGCACGACGTCGGGCGCGCCCTTCGTGTACTGCACGATGCCGTTTGCCGTCTGATGGACGGTGGACATCATCTTGCGGCCGGAATCGAACGGCGCTTCGCCCACGCGGGGATTCGCGGCGACGAGGTCATTTTTATTGAGAGAGAGCGTGTTGGCGTACGTCACGAGCGCCGCCTCGGTCGGCTCGCCCGTCACAACGCCTTTATGGTCGATCTCCGCGTCACAGCACAGTGCCATGGCCGTGGCGATCAGCGTTTCGTCGTCGCCGTAATGATCGACGACAGTCATCTTGTTCTGCGTCAGGGTGCCGGTCTTGTCCGAGCAGATGATCTGCGTACAGCCGAGCGTCTCGACGGCGGTCAGCTTGCGGATGAGCGCCTGACGCTTGCTCATCGCGGTCACGCCGATGGAGAGGATGATCGTCACCACGGCGGGCAGACCTTCGGGGATCGCGGCCACGGCGAGCGCGATGGCGGCGATGAATGTATCGAGCGAATTTTTGCCCAGCGACGCCCAGGAGAAGCCCTCGCCGTTCAGGACCATGGACTCGATCAGACCGACCACGAACACGAGCGCGCAGATGCCGATGACGAGCTTCGTCAGGAATGCGGACAGCTCGGCCATCTTCTTCTGAAGCGGCGTCTGCTCCTTCTCGGCCTGCGAGAGCGCGTCGGCGATCTTGCCCATCTCGGTGTCCATGCCGACGCCCGTCACGACCGCCTTGCCGCGGCCGTATACGATCGTGGAGCCGGAATAGACCATATTCTTGCGGTCGCCGAGGGGGACGTCCTGCGTGTCCTTGCACATCAGCACGTCGACGATCTTCGTCACCGGGACGGATTCGCCTGTCAGCGCGGCTTCCTCGACCTTCATGCTGTGGGATTCCAGAATGCGGCAGTCCGCGGGCACGGCGTCGCCGGCCTCCAGCAGCAGCACGTCGCCGATCGCGATATCCTCGCTCTTGACCACGACGACTTCGCCGTCGCGTAGCACACGGCTCGTGGCGGCGGTCATCTGCATGAGCGCCTCCATGGCGGCCTCCGCCTTGCTTTCCTGCACAAGGCTCATGATGGTGTTGATGACAACCACCACGAGGATGACCAGCACGTCCGCGAAATCGGAAAGCCCCGGCCGGCCGCCCGCACTGATGACGGCGACGACGGCCTGGATGAGCGCGGCGACCAGCAGCATGATGATCATGGGGTCGGCCAGAGAGCGAAGGAACTTTTTGCCCAGGCTCTCCTTCTCCGCTTCCTTGAGCTTGTTCTTGCCGAACTCCGCGAGGCGTTTCTCGGCTTCGGCGCTTGTCAGACCTTCGGCGGAGCTTTTGACTTCGGCAAAGACAGACGCGGCGTCTTCCAGGTAAAACTTCATGGGATCCCTTCCTTTCCTATTATAGAGGGCATAGACAGGGTAATAAAAAAGACCCTTGACAGAGACGGACTCTGTCAAAGGTCTTGCTTCCGTGTGCGGGGCTGACTGCCAGGCGGATACGCCGGTTGTTGACAGACAGCTTGGGCATAGCCCTCAAGCTACTCCCCTTTGAACATATTCATTTTACCACACCGAAAAATAGAAGTCAAGAATTTTTTGAAGCAATTAGAATAACCATAAAATAACAAAAAAGTAAAAAATTATAAAATTATTCCGAAATATGATTGACAAATATTCACATTTATGGTAGTATGATGGTGCAAAACATAGACAGGAGGAATCATAATGCATAAAAAAACAACGATCATTCTGACGGATGAAGGCACGGAATTCACCGGCAGCTGCACGTCCGCGCTGCGTGCGGCCGGTTATGAGGTCACGGTCGCACCGAAGGACGGGCCGGAGGTCCTCAACCTGACGTCGAAGCTCGAACCGGATGTGCTGGTCATGGACGCGTTCCTCTCGCGCATCGACGCGCTCGGCGTGCTGGAAGGGATCCGCAAACGCGATCTGCGCAAGCCGGTGACGATCGTTCTCTCCGGCGTCAACAATCCGAACCTGGAAAAAGAGACGGTTCGTGCCGGTGCAGACTATTATCTGTTGAAGCCCGTGGACGCGGCGGTTCTGACGGAGCGCATTTCGCAGCTGACCGGCTGGTTCCGCAGCACTTACGCCCGCGCGCAGGAGGCGGTATCGGACGACAATCTGCTGATCCTTGTGTCCGACATCATGCACCAGCTCGGCGTTCCGGCGCATATCAAGGGGTATCAGTATCTGCGCGAGTCCATCATCCTGACGATCCACAACAGCGACATGATGAGCTCCGTCACGAAGGTGCTGTATCCCACCGTGGCGCGCAAATTCAAGACCACGCCTTCGCGTGTGGAGCGCGCCATCCGTCACGCCATCGAGGTGGCGTGGGACAGGGGAGACGTGGACGTGCTGTCGAGTTACTTCGGCTACACGATTCAGACCTCGCGCGGCAAGCCGACCAATTCGGAATTCATCGCCATGATCAGCGATAAGCTGCGCCTGCGGATGAAGGCGTCCTGATTTTTAAGCAGAAACTAAAGATCTTGTCCGATTGGGCAAGGTCTTTTTTTCGGTGAAAATGTTGAAATAGCGCTTGACAAGTTCTTATCCCGGAGTTATTATTAAAACGCAAATAAGACAGATCCTTGCAAAGGTGAATCCGCTATGACGAATAAAGCGTATCCCGATCCGAAGAATAAGATCCGCGGCTGTCTGATCGGCGGCGCGGTCGGCGACGCGCTGGGCTATACCGTGGAGTTCAAGCGCTATGCCGAGATCCGCAAGCAGTTCGGCGACAAGGGGATCGCCGCCTATGTGACGGACCCGAAGTCCGGCAAAGCGATCATTTCCGACGACACGCAGATGACGCTGTTCACGGCCGAGGGTATTCTGGCGCCGGAAGGCGACGCCGCGGACAACGTCTACAAGGCCTATCTGAACTGGCTGACGACGCAGCGCACCGCGTATGCGAACCGTCCGGCCGCCGGAGCGTCGCGGCTGATGCGGCGAGCCGAGCTGTATGCGCGCCGCGCGCCGGGCAATACGTGTCTGAGCGCGCTGTCCTCCGGCCGGATGGGGACCGTGGAGCATCCGATCAACGCCAGCAAGGGCTGCGGCGGCGTGATGCGCGTGGCGCCGATCGCGTTTTTGAAATTATCCGATCCGTCCGAAACGGACAAGCTGGCGGCGCAGGCTGCGGCGATCACGCACGGTCATCCGCTCGGCTGGCTGCCCGCGGCGCTGCTGGTCCACATTCTGCACGAGTCGATCTATGCAGGCAGCGGCAGGACGCTGCGGGAGATTGTGCGCGATAGTTTAGACCAATTTGCGTATATTTTCGACGACGCGCCGTTTCTGGACGAGTTGATGCGGTTGATGAAAAAGGCGATCTGCGCGAGCGTGAACCACAACGGCGACAGCGACAGCACCGGCGCCGTCGCAGGAAATATCCTCGGCGCTTATCTCGGCGCGGACGCGATCGGCGAAAAGTGGACGAAAGATCTGGAAATGTTCGATCTGATCTCGGAAATTGCCGATGCGTTTTAAACGGGACACGGAAGGAAAGGAAACGAGGTTTATGCAATCCGAAAAAAACTTTTCAGTCGGATACAGGCTTGAAGATTATCCGCGGCCGTCGGTCACGGCGGACGTTGTGGCGTTCATGGTCCGCTCGCAGGCGCGCGAGAATTATAAGAAAAACTCCGAAACGCGGCTGTCCATTCTGCTGATCAAACGCGGCGGGCATCCGTTCCGGGGCTGCTGGGCGCTGCCCGGCGGATTCTTGCAGCCGGGCGAGACGCTGGAGGAATGTGCGCTGCGGGAAGCGACTGAGGAGACGAGCGTTACGCCGGCGTCGCTGATGCCGGTCGGTGTGTTCAGCGATCCGGGACGGGATCCGCGCGGCTGGGTGATCTCCGGCGCGTACGCGTCGATCATCAGCGAGGAGTCCGTGCGGCAGGTCGGCGGCGACGACGCTTCCGACGCGCAGTGGTTCGACGTGACCTTCGAGCGCGGCGGCGCGGGGGAATGCCGGCTGGAGCTTTGCTGCGGAGAGATCCGGATCTGCGCCGCGCTGAAAGAAAAAGCGACGCGATTCGGCAGAACGGACTATACGATCCGAGACAGCGGCGGCCTTGCGTTCGACCATGCGGCGATCATCGCCGCGGCGCTGACGGTGCTGCGCGAGGGGGCGAAGGACTTTGACACGATTTTCGACTTCCTGCCCGAAAAGTTCACGCTGTCCGCGCTGCAGAAGGTGCAGGAAACGATCATGAATATCACGATCCTTCCGGCGAGCTTCCGCAGAAAGATCGGCGAATACGTCGTCGAGACCGATGAATTCACGCAGGGCGACGGTCATCGCCCCGCCAGATTATACAGGAAGAAAACCGATTCGGGATCGTAAAAGGGGGAGCAGAGCATGAAAAAAGTACTGGTCGTCGTCGATATGCAGAAGGATTTCGTGGACGGCGCTCTGGGCAGCGGCGAGGCGGTTGCCGTCGTGCCCGCCGTCGCGGAAAAGATCGCGTCGTTCGACGGGGAGATCTTTGTCACCTTCGACACGCACTTTGACGATTATCTGGAAACCGCGGAGGGCAAAAAACTGCCCGTGCCGCACTGCATCAAGGGCACGGACGGCTGGCAGTTGAACGACGCCGTGGCGAAGGCGCTCGAGGGCCGGAAATATACGCCGGTCGAAAAGAATACCTTCGGGTCCGTCGATCTGCCGGCGCTGATTCGGGAAGCGGTCGGCGGGGAAGCGTTCTCCGTGGAGCTTATCGGACTGTGTACGGACATTTGCGTGGTGTCCAACGCCCTGATCGTCAAGGCCAATTTCCCGCAATCGCCGATCTCGGTGGACTCTGCGTGCTGCGCCGGCGTCACGCCCGCAAAGCACGAGGCGGCGCTCGAAACGATGCGAAGCTGTCAGATCGACGTGCTGTAAAAGCCGTCATCCTTATAGAAAGCGAGGAAACAAGATGAGCTATATTTTCAACGCGGAACAGGTCAAGGACAGATGCGTGCAGTGGATACGCGAATTTTTTGAGCAGAACGGACCCGGCTGCAACGCCGTGATCGGCATTTCCGGCGGTAAGGACAGCTCGGTCGTCGCCGCGCTGTGCGTCGAGGCGCTCGGCCGCGACCGAGTGATCGGCGTGCTGATGCCGAACGGCGAACAGGCCGATATCGACATGGCAAAGCTGCTGGTCGGACACCTGAGGATCCGCCATTTTATTGTGAACATCAAGGACGCGGTCGACGGCGTGACGCAAAGTATACCGTGTGAGCTGTCTCGCCAGAGCCGGGAGAACCTGCCGCCGCGCATCCGGATGGCCACGCTGTACGCCGTTTCGCAGAGCAACAACGGCAGAGTGGCGAACACCTGCAATCTGTCCGAGGACTGGGTAGGCTACTCCACGCGGTACGGCGACAGCGTCGGCGATTTCAGCCCCTGCTCCAACCTGACCGTGCAGGAAGTGAAGACGATCGGCAGGCTGCTCGGGCTTCCGGACGTGCTGGTCGACAAGGTACCGATCGACGGTCTTTGCGGGCAGACGGACGAGGACAAGCTCGGCTTCACCTATGCCGAACTGGATCGGTATATCCGCGAGGGCGTGATCGAAGACGCAAAGAAGAAAGAACGCATCGACATGCTGCACCGGATTAACGCGTTCAAGCTGCAGCTCATGCCGGCATTCGACCCGCAGATCTGAACAGAGTAGAAAAGAAAGGAACAAAGCCATGAAACTTCAACCTATCGTTGTGTCGCTGCTGGACACGGATCTCTACAAATTCAACATGGACCAGGTCATTTTTCACAAGCACACGGATCTTTGCGGGCAGTATTACTTCAAATGCCGCAACGAGAATATCGTGTTCACGCCCGAAATGGCGCAGGAGATCAGCGCGCAGGTCGACCATCTGTGCTCGCTGCGCTTCACGAAAGAGGAGCTGGATTATCTGCGGTCCATTCGTTTTATCAAGAACGACTATGTGGAGTTTTTGAGACTGTGGCATCCGATCCGCGACTATGTCACGATCAGCCTGTCCGAAGCAGGGGAGCTGTCGGTCGTGGTCGACGGGCCGCTGTTCTCGGCGATGCAGTTCGAGATCTATCTTCTGGAGATCATCAACGAGGTCTATTTCCGCATGGCGTACGATTACGAAACGCTGCGCGCGTCCGCCCAGACGCGTCTGGACGCGAAGATCCGCGCGATGAACGACGGCGTCTATACCTTCAAGTTCGCCGAGTTCGGCTGCCGCAGACGCCTGTCCCGTGAATGGGAGGACGAAGTGATCCGCCGTCTGTCGACCGAAACGAAAAACTGCGTCGGCACATCCAACGTGTATCTCGCCAAGAAATACAACGTCACGCCGGTCGGCACCTATGCGCACGAATTCGTGCAGATGTATCAGGGCATCGACTCGATCCCGCTGGCGTACACGAACTACTACGCGATGAAGGACTGGTACAACGAGTACGACGGCGACAACGGCACCGCGCTGACCGACACGGTGACGACCGATCTGTTTCTGCTCGACTTCAGACGCTCGATGGTGAACAACTACACCGGCGTGCGCCATGACAGCGGCGATCCGTACGCGTGGGGCGAAAAGATCATCGCGCACTACCGCAAGTACGGCGTCGATCCGAAAACGAAGCTGCTGCTGTTCAGCGACAGTCTTGACTTCGACCGCGCGCAGAAGCTCTACGAGTATTTCTGCGACAAGACGAAGGTCTCCTTCGGCATCGGCACGTTCGTGTCCAACGACACGTGCGTCGAGGCGCTGAATATCGTCATCAAGCTCCAGTATGTCAACGGACGCCCCGTCGCCAAGCTGTCCGACACGCCCGGCAAAGCGATGTGCCGCGACAAGGATTATCTGGATTATCTGAAAAAATCCGTGGCATTCCGTATTAACAGAGAAAAATAAGCCAAAATGAAAAAGGGCTGTCGCACTAAGGCAGCCCCGAAACAGAAAAAAACAAGCCGGGCAGCCCGAAAAGGGTTGTCCGGTTGCTGCTTTCTCATAGTATAAAAAAAGCATTCTCGTTGTTATTAGTAGTTTAGCGGCTGACCGTACACAGGCCAAAAAGAAAAAGTCCTCGAAAACCACTGGTTTTCAAGGACTTTACCTGGTGCGGATGACGGGACTTGAACCCACACAGTATTGCTACCACTAGAACCTGAATCTAGCGCGTCTGCCAATTCCGCCACATCCGCATATTCGAAGCGCAACGGCTACCGAACAGCACATAGTATAGCACAACCGAACGCCTTTGTCAATTCTTTTTCACAGAAAAACCAAAATATTTTTACGTTTTTTTCGAAGCAAAAACTTGCGGCTAAACGCGTTTCAGATCGCGGCGGCGCAAATGCTGCAGCCCGGGCGCTTGACAATACGTTGAAGAATCGTTATAATATAATTGTATTCATATACTCCGTTTTTTGGTGGATTTGTATGAAAAGGAACTGGAGAAAAACAGACAGAAGGGGAGCCGTGCACGTTGCCGGCCTTGTGCGCCGCAGCGCTGCCGCGGCGTTCGTGTGCGCGCTTTTGTTGCTTTGTGCCTGTTCGCGCGCCGATGCGCCGGCCGACATTTCGATGTCCGTGCTGCCGACGATCTCCGAGCCGGACGATCGCCCCGAAAACCGCACGGTACGCGTCTGCGTGACCGAGCTGCTGGCGGACACCGATCTGCTGTATTTGCTGCGCCGGCAGTTTGAGGCGCAGTCCGACTATCGGCTGGAGCTGTCCGAAAACCCGGACAATGTAGCCGTTTCCGTGGCGCAGAGCGGGAATGCGGATATCCTTTTGGTACAGAACGGGCATACCGTGCAGCGCTTCGTTTCCGTGGGTTACGGGACCGAATGCGAGCGCTGGATTCGATCTTCGCTCGTTCTGGCCGGACCTGCCGGAGACCCGGCGCAGGTGCGTTCGGCGGCGACGGCGGCCGAAGCGATGGCGCGTATCGCCGGAACGTCGTCCGCTTTCGTTTCGCGCTATGACGACAGCGACGTCAACCGCGTCGAGACCGGCCTTTGGTCTGCGGCGGGCGTCGTGATCGGCAACGGACGCGCATGGTTCAAGGCGGCGCGTATGGAAATGGTCGGCTCCATGGAATTGGCCGACTCAACGGACGCATATATTTTATGCGAAAAAGAACCGTTCTTACAACACCGGGACGCGCTGCATCTGCAAATATTGCTGGACGGCACGGAGGACCTGCAAACGCGCTTCTGTATCGTGCCCGTCAGCGCCGAAGCGGTCGAGGGCGTCAACGCGCAGGGCGCGCAGGCGTTTTTGGACTGGCTGCAAAGTCCGGAGGCGCAAAGCATCTATACATCGTACGGAACGGACAGCTATGGCTGCCCGATATTTGAACTGGATAAAATGGAGGAATCACAATGATCGCTGTCAAAGACATCACCGAGATCCGCCCGCTTGCGGAGGAAAACTATGCCGAGGTCATGCAGACCGAGGTGGAACCGGCGCTTGCCGCGGTGCGCAAGGAAGGTTACATGACCTTTGAGGGCGGCCGCAAGCTGCACTACGAATACTATCTTTGCCCCGAAGCCAAGGGAAGTATCGTGATCTCCCACGGCTTCACCGAGTCTGCGGAGAAGTTCCGCGAGATGGACTATTACTTCCTGCAGGGCGGCTATAATGTGTTCGCCCTCGATCACCGCGGGCACGGCTTTTCGAGCCGCGAGGTGGACGATTCCCGCGTAGCGCATGTAGAGCATTTTTCGGACTATGTGGGCGACTTCAACGCCTACGTCGAGAACGTCGTGCGCGCGCATTCGGGCGATCTGCCGCTTTTCCTGTTCTCGCATTCGATGGGCGGCGCTGTCGCTGCGCTGTACATCCAGCAGTACCCCGACGTGTTTGAAAAGGCGATCCTGTCTTCGCCCATGATTTCGCCCAAAACGGCCGGTTTCCCGCATTGGGTCACCCGCGCGATGGCGATGGGCGCGCTGGCTGTCGGCAAGCGCAAAGAGCTTGTATTCACGGAAAAGGGCTTCGATCCCGACTTTACCTATGAACGCAGCAACGACACGAGCGAGGCGCGCTTCCAGTATTACTATGACAAGCGCAAGAGGACGACGGAGTATCAGACGTGCGGCGCTTCCTACAACTGGGTCAACGAGTCGCTGAAGATCATCCCGATCATGCTTGATCCCGCAAACTGCGCGCGCGTCAAAGCAAAGGTCCTGCTGCTGCAGCCCGCCGTGGACGACGTAGTGGAAATGCCGCCGCAGGAGGAGTTTGTCTCCAAGATCGACGGCGCGAAGCTCATGAAGATCCCGGCGTCCAAGCATGAGATCTATCTGAGCGTCAATGAAGGCATGGAGCCGTACCTGAAAGCGATCTTTGCTTTCCTGGCCGATTGATCGATGAAGAAATACAAGAGCGCGCTGGTCGTGGAGGGAGGCGCGCTGCGCGGCATCCATACCGCCGGCGTGATGGACACGCTCATGCGCTGCAACATCTACTTCCCCTATGTGATCGGCGTTTCCGCCGGCGCGCTCAACACATTCAACTATATCTCGCACCAGATCGGCCGATCCGCCGATATCCTGCTGCATTATATCCGTGATTCGCGGTATCTGAATCTGCTGAACATACCAAGCCGAAAGGAAAGTGCCTTCGGCTTTGATTTCATGTTCTACGGCCTGCAGGAGTATCTGCCGTTTGATCTGGACACGTTCAACGATCCGGCGCAGGCATTCACTGTGGTGGCGACCGATGTCGCGGACGGCAGCGCGGTCTATTATCGCAAGGGCGAGTGTTCGGATATTTTTAAGGCAGGTGCGGCTTCGGCCAGCCTGCCTCTGCTCTCTCCACCCGTGGAGCTGGACGGGCACTGTTGCATCGACGGCGGCGTTGCCGATCCGATCCCGTTTCTCAAGGCGATGGAGGAATGCGACAAAGTCGTCGTGCTGCTCACGCGGCACAAAGGATTCCGCAAGCGCACGATGCCCTTTGCCGAACGGGAAACGGCGAAGCAGCTTTATAAAAACGCGCCGCAGATGTTGGAAGCAGCGCTGTCGGCAAACGACCGATACAACGACACGCTCGATCTTCTCGAACAGATGGAGTACGAGGGTAAGCTCTTTGTGATTCGACCGTCAAAAGAGATCGACATCTCGCTGCTTGAGCGCAACACGGAAAATCTCGGCAAGCTCTATCAGGAGGGTGTGCAGGACGGGGAGGACGTGCTGTGCGCGCTTTCGGAATACCTGGGACAGACGAACGCGCTGCTGCAGTTTGCGCAGGACGGTTCCCTGCGTCGCCGAAAATATGAGATCGGCAACTATACGTCGGCCGAGCAGCTTGACGCACAGGTGCGCTCGTCGGTGCGGCGCGGCCCGCGGCTGACGGGCAATACGGCGCATCAGCGGATACTGGAGAATATATACGGTACCTTATCGGATATGGGCGTGCGCGTTCATTCGGACCCGTATTATTTTTATCGGGAAACGGATCTGCAAGCCTCGCTGACGGTGCCGTCGGAGGATATGCCCGAATCTTTTTCTTGCGTCGCGATGCCGTACGCCGGATTGACCGGTTCGGAACCTGTATGCGGGATGCTGTACGACGTGCGGGATAAGAGCTATCGGTTTATCGGGGCGCGCGGAAAGATCGCCGTTGTCCATATGGACGCCGAGGATTTCCGAAGCTCCGCACGGTTTGAAACAGTATTTTCGGTGCCGGACGATCTCACTTTGCCGGAATCGTTCGGTTCCGGAGAGAGGTTGGCTTCATTATCTTTTCTGTCGCTGGCCAAGATGGCGGGCGTCAAAGGCGTCGTTTGTATCCGGCATGACGTTCCTTCGGTACCTGATGTGCCGCTGCCGTATGCACAGCAGGAGGTCGGTATCCCTTGCGTATGGGTCGGCGCCGACGAGGGCGCGCGGCTGTTGGAATATATGGACCGTACGGCGGACGCCGAGGTGCAGCTTCAGGTCACGGCGCAGGCGCTTCCGCACGCGTGTACGCAGACGCTTTATTGTATCCTGCCCGGCAGCGAATCGGGCGAGTCCGTGCTGCTGCAGACGCATACGGAAGGGATCAACGCCGTTGAGAATAACGGCCCTGCCGCCTTGCTCGCTTTGATCGAAGCGCTGCGGGACAAACCGCTGCGCCGAACGCATATCTTTATTTTTTCATCCGGACGTTTCAGACTGCCGATGTTCCGCGCCGCGTCCGGCGGCTGCGGGAAGCAGTGGCTGTCCATGCACCGTGATCTTTGGGACGGAAAGGACGGACATCTTCGGGCTGTGGCCGCGCTGACAGCGGAGCATCTGGGGATCGGCGATCTGCCGGACGTCGTGTTTTCTTCCAATACAGGGCTGGATGGCGTTTACCGCAAAGCGCTGGAGCATCGTGCCGTGCCCGAAGCGATCGTGCTTCGTGCGTATGCGGGGATCTTCGGAGAAGGTCAGCCGCTGCATGAGGCTGGGATCCCGACGCTGGCATTTGCGGCGGAGGACGCGCAGATCTGGCAGAGAAGGGATCTTTCCGACCGCTTTTCCGCCGAACGTATGCTCTCGCAGATTCAGACGATGCTGGATTGTCTGACGCTGTTGGATGAAATGCCGAAGGAATCCGTCGGCAGGGTACAGCGGCAGCCGCTTCGGTCTATACTTCCTTATTCAGAAAGAGGTACCAAACATGAAAAATCAGACGATTGAACGCATTTGTTCGTGTAAGATTATCGCCGTCGTACGCGGGGTGAAGGGTGAACGGATCATTCCCATGGCAGACGCGCTGCTTCGCGGCGGGATCGACTGCGTGGAGATCACGTTCGATCCACGCGGGGATCAGAGTGACCGCGACGTGACGGCGCAGCTTTCCATGCTGACCGAGCGCTTCGGGGATCGGCTCTGCGTCGGCGCCGGAACGGTTCGTACGGCGGAACAGGTGCGCATGGCGCATGACGCAGGCGTGCGGTACATCGTGTCGCCCGCGACCGTACCGGACGTGATCCGCGCGACGCGCGAGCTGGACATGGTTTCCGTGCCCGGCGCGTTCACGCCCACGGAAATCAGCGCTGCTTACCGGCTCGGCGGCGACATCATCAAGCTCTTTCCCGCATCATTCTTAGGTACCGAATATTTAGACCAGATCAAAGGCCCGCTCGGGCAGATCCCGCTGATGGCCAACGGAGGCGTCAACGTGTGGAACATGCGCGCTTTTCTGGACGCGGGCTGTATCGGCGTGGGGATCGGCCGCAATCTGATCGCCGAGGTGTACAAACCGGAGTGCAGCTTCGGCGCGCTTACCGAAATGGCGAAAGCGTACCGCGCGATCGCTGACAACGAACGCGCCGAGCGCAACAGGGATCTGTGAACTGAAATCGAATAATATAGAAAAACTGCCGACTCAGATGAGCCGACAGTTTTTTTATGCAGATTCTTATTCGTCTTCGTTTTCCCAGTTATGCCAGACGTCCTGTACGTCCTCGTTGTCCTCGAACATTTCCAGCATCTTGGTCATGTTCTTGATATCCTCTTCGTCGGTCAGGCGCGTATAGGTCGAGGGGATATATTCGACCTCGGCGGAGATGAACTTGTAGCCCTTCGCGTCCAGATCGTCGCGCACCATGCCCAGATCGCTCGGCTCGGTGCGGATGACGTACACGTCCTCCTCGTCCGTGAGGAAATCGGAAGCGCCGGCTTCCAGCGCGTCCTCCATCAGCTTTTCCTCGTCGACGTCCTCGGCCTCGACGACCAGAACGCCCTGACGCGTGAACATGAAGGAGACGCAGCCGGTCTGTCCCATGTTTCCGCCGTACTTGTCAAAGTAGTGCCGCACGTCGCCCGCGGTGCGGTTGCGGTTGTCCGTGAGCGTTTCCACGATCACCGCGATACCGGACGGACCGTAGCCCTCATACACGATGGCTTCGTATTCCTTGCCGTCGTCGGCGCCGGCCGCCTTCTTGATGATGCGCTCGATGTTGTCATTGGGGACGTTGGCGGCCTTGGCTTTTGCGATCACGTCCTTGAGCTTGGAGTTGTTGTTGGGATCGGGGCCGCCCTGCTTGACCGCCACGGCGATCTCGCGTCCCATTTTGGTGAATACCTTGGCTTTGGCGCCGTCGGTCTTTTCCTTCTTACGTTTGATGGTGCTCCATTTATTATGTCCTGACATTGTATCACCGTTTCCTTAAAGATTTACAATTTATCATACCATATCCATGTCGGATTTGCAAGACTAAATTACAAAATCCGCCGAGACTCTGCTCTCGCGCACCTGTTTGACGTATGCCGAGACCTTCCGATGCTCCGGATGCGTCTTGTACGCTTCGAGATCCTCCAGAGAATCGAACGTCATAATCAGCGCCATATCATAGGACATCTCCGAATGCAGCACGTCCTTGCCGATCTCGAAGGAACGGATCTGCGGGATGATCGGCACAAGCGACGTCAGCGCGGCGCGGATGATCTCCATGTTTTCCTCTTTCGTGTGTCCCTGCGCTTCGTCCTGAAATTTCCACAGTACAATATGTTTTATCATCATGATCTCCTCCTTTACGATACGCCTGTATTATATCGCAAAGCGCGGATAAATGCAAGCCGGCATTCCGGCGCATCGGCGCTTATCCGAATTCGGTGCGCAGCTTTCGTTCGGCAAACCAGCGCTTGCCCTCCAGAAACAGGTACGTCTGTTTGCCGCGGATCTCGCATGTGTAGCGCAGTCCGCAGCCGCCCGCCCGCAGGGAGGAGGCGCGGCGGATATCCAGCACGCGGTCGATGGGATATTCCGTTCCGTCGATCCAGTACACGCACAGCGGCAATATCACGCCGTTTTTGCCGAACCGTGTGAGCACATCCACATATTCTTTCTGATAAAGCGTCATGTTTATCACCTCGCAAGAACGAATGTTCGTCGAACAAATTGTATCAAATGTTCGATTAAATGTCAAGAGCGGATAAAAATTTTTTTATGGAAAACAGCAGCGCCCGTCCTCAGCTCGGAGAACGGGCGCTGTTTGCGGGCAGATACGGACGTCAGCACAGCTGTGCGGCGGCGTTCTGGAATTTTGTTTTGGCGGCGTCGATCTTCGCCTGCTGTGCGGCGGGCGTTTCATACCAGCCGCGCCGCTGCATGTCGGTGAACACGTCGGACTGCATATTCTGTTCGTCGCGCAGGATGTTGAGAAAATCACATTTCAGATCTTCGTGTACGCATTCGCTGCCGAAGGTGTTGCAGCTGCCGGAGATCTGTTTTTGCGACGCGAGCATATCGGTCAGGATCTCGCGGTCGTCCAGGTTCTGATTGACTGCGGTTTCATTGGGGATCATGCGTCTGCCTCCTTACTGCAAGTGTCCCATCAGGGTGTCAAAGTGCTGTTTGTGCTTCTGGGCAAGCTGCGTGCACAGCTCGCGGATCTTCGGGTCCTGGGCGATGCCGGCGTAGCCCTTGTATTTTTTGACAAGCGCCTGCTCCATACCCAGCTGATCCTCGAGCGCGGACAGTTCTTTTTCGGTCAGATTCGCCATGTTTGTCCTCCTTTGCATGTGTTGTACGCTTAGTGTGCGCAGACAAAGGGAGATTATTCCGGTGCGCCGGAAATATTTTGAAAAAAAGGAGCCGCCTTGCGGCAGCTCCGGACAGGTTGCGGGCGGTCATCCGATACGCAGGAAGGAAAGCGGCTCTACGCGGATGTTGCCGACGGACGCCTCCGAATTCGTATAATTCACATAGATCGTCGCGCCGTTGTCAAACGCGGTGAAGCGCACACCGTTTGCCGCCGTGCCGTTGTCCACGATGCGTGCGTCGCGCAGATCGGCGAGCGCGGCGTTGGCTTTTTGGTAGAAGTCCACAGCGTCGTTGAGCTGATCCTCATAGCACAGCTTTTCGCCGCCGCTTCTGCTGAAGCACCATGTATAGCTCGGGCAGCAGGCAAATTCCACGCTGCGCAGCCGCGCGCGCGTACTGTCGTCGGCGAGGTTGACCGGCGTGCCGGAATAGTCCAGCGTGCCGTGCAGGATCATCTGTACGAAGGGTACGCAGGTATACACGCCGGCGCGCTCCGGCAGCGCGGACGTCTGCGGCAGGCCGGAGATCAGATCGGCATAGCGGACGGCATAGAAATATCCCGTGTCCACCATCAGCAGCCGGTCCGCGGACAGCGCGGGCAGATTGTCGCGCACGCACTGCGCCGACTGAGTACGGTCCGTGTATCCTTCCGAAAAGTCGCTGAACAGCAGGGCGGACGCGTCCTGGATGCAGAAGCCGTCGATGGGGATCTTTTTGGAGGCGGTCAGCAGATCGATCACCGTATTCTCCAACTGCGTCAGCCGCGTCAGCTTGCGCGTATAGACGCGGTCGCCGACCGTGATCGGCGCGGTCGCGTTTTCGCTTTCGATCGTCAGTACGTTGTTGCCTGGGATGCGGTTCCGCGCGCTGTATGAGAACAGCGTCGTATCCAAAAACAGGCTGTGTCCCTGCGCGGTCATGAATTCGGCCAGCTTCCGGAAATTCTTCTGCCCGCCCAGACGCAGCGCAAAATTCAGATCTCCGACAGCCGACGGATCGGTCCCGCCGCGCAGCACGCCCATATAGCGGACGTCCACGTTATTGATGCCCTTGGACTTCATGCGCGTCAGCAGATCCTGCGCCTGGTCGAAGGTCGTGCGGATCTGCGGCAGACGCGCCTTGTTGTCCGATACCGCGCCGAGCAGATTCAGTTCAAACGGCAGATATTCCTCGTTCTGTACCGTGTCCGTGGAGAGATATCCCATGCGCATGAACTGTTCGCGGCAGGCGGCGGCCAGACCGTCCAGCTCCGCATTGGCGCCGCCGAGCAGACGCACGCACAGCCGGATATCGCCGTCATAGCTCGTTTTGCTCACATATGTGACCGGCTTGCCGTTCTTCTGCGAAGCGCGCACGGGCGTGAGCGAAAAGTGTGAGCTGACCGTATTGAAGCCGCGGCCGTTCGAGGCGCGTTCGACGCGGATGGATGCGATGGCGTCGCCCTGATCCACGATCACGGCGAACGCGTTGTCGCCCTGCTTGGCCGCGAAAGCCGGGAACAGCGCCGGACAGACTGTTTCATCCGAGGCATAAGCCGGATCGCCGCCGTAGACCTGCAGCGTTATCGGTGTGAAAGCGGGGTCCTGCACCTGCGTATGGATCAGCGTCCCGCAGCCGTCCGGCAGCAGGAAGAAATCGCCGCTTTCGCCCTCGCTGCTCGCGCCGAAAAACGGCAGCAGAGACAGATCGCAGACGATCGCGTCGGGATTTGCGGACAGATTCTGCCATTCGGCGGATACGTACAGATTGCCGTCCTGGAGCTTATACGTCACCCGGACCCGGAACGCGATGTCCGTGCGGGCAAAGTCCGCTTCGGAGACGGCGTCCTTCAGTATCCTTTCGGCGGAGGTCTTGCGCGCGGTCGCTTCGTCCGCCGTGAGCACATACGTCACATACATGCCCGATCCCGTACTGTCGCCGAACGTGGTATGCGCGGCGTTGCGGTACTGCATACAGTCGTCCTGCGAATTGAGCTTGTACAGCGTATTGCCGCACAGGACGTCCAGCGTGACCGAGGATGCGGAGTAATCGTATTGTGCGTTCGTCTTGGCCGGCATGGCGTACCAAAACTTTTTGCGCGTCTTTTCATACAGCGCGATTCCGAAGCTGTTGTCGTCCAGAAACAGCTGCATCAGCCCGGAGGACGCCATCGGCGAACCCAGAGTGTTCGGGTCGATCAGGTGCAGCGACGGATCTTTTACCGCAGCGGCGCGCTCCGTGATCTCGCCGGTGACCGTATGCACCGCGGCAGCGGGCACCGTACCCTTGCCGCCGACGCATCCGCACGAGAGCAGCAGCAGGATGCACGCGAGCAGAAGCGCCGTTACGCGGACGGATCGTTTCATTTGCAATGTCTCCTATTCAGCGGTCGCGCAGACCGTTTCATTCTGTGTGCCGAGCAGACCGAGCTGCGCCGCGTGCGGCTTCATGCCTTCGATGCAGATCCCGGCGACCTCGGACACTTCCATGCCCAGCAGCTCGCAGCCTGTCCGGATGGTATCGCGGCTGCACTTTGCGGCGAATTTCTTATCCTTGAACTTTTTCATGAAGCTCTTCAGCTCCAGATCCGCAAGCCCGTTCGGGCGCATACGCGCGCAGGCCTGGATGATCCCGGTCAGCTCGTCGACGGTAAAGAGGCTCTTCTCCATATCGGTCTCGGGCTTTACGTCGGTACAGATGCCCCAGCCGTGGCTGAGGATCGCGCGCACGTCCGCCGGCTCGACGCCTGCGTCCAGAAGCGGCTGCTCGGTGTGCTGCAGATGCTCGTCCGGCCAGCGCTCATAGTCGAAGTCGTGCAGATAGCCGACCGCCATCCAGTGCTCGGCGTCCGCGCCGAAGCGACGTGCCATCGCGCCCATCGCGTAGCAGACGTTCCACGAATGCAGGATCAGGTTTTCCTGTGTCACTGCGTCTTTGTTCAATTCTTGTGCGCGTTCCAAAGTCAGTTTCATAGTGCCTCCCGAACAGGACATTTTTACATACTATACCACAAAACGGAAATAAATTCAAGACTTCCGCGCGTACGGATTTCATGTGGATATTGCGGGAACGAAACGGATGTGGTATAATCGGGACCGAAGGTATTTGAATGCACGGCAAGGAGTGAACAAGATGCGATTTTTGGCTGTGACCGATCTGCACTATACGAATCTGCACGACGGCGCAAATCATCTGATGCACGATCTGTCCCTGCGGAAGCTGCGCGAGGCGATCGCGAACGGGGCGGCAGGCTGCGGCTGTATCGTCAATCTCGGCGATACGGCGGAGGGCTTCGACGGCTGTCGGCCGCAGGCGGAACTGCTCGACGAAGTGTGCGCGGCGCTGCGGGACAGCGGGCTTGCGCACCACTCGATCATCGGAAACCACGACACGCGCATGGAAAAAACGGCGTTTTATGCGCATCTGGAGATGCCGGACCGGTACTACGCCTTTGACTGCGGCGGGTATCGCTGTCTGGTGCTGGACGCGTGCCTGAACGACGAAAACGATCCGCTGCCGAAATCGGAGATCCGCTGGGACGACTGTCGGATCGACCCCGGACAGATCGCGTGGCTGTGTCGGGAGCTGGACAAGGTGCCGGGACAGGTCGTCGTGTTTACGCATGTGCCGTTTATGCTGGAGCGCTGGGAGACGGAGAACCCGCACCTCATCCGCAACCGCGCGGCATTGGCGGAGATCTTCGCGCGCAGCGGGAAAGTGCGCGCCGTCTTTTCCGGCCATTACCACGACGGCTGCTTCGGCGTGCACGGCGGCGTGCCGTATATCACGTTCGCGGCGATGGGCGTCGGGGAAGAGAACGCCTATGCCGTCGTCGACGTAACGGACGACGGCGTGACCGTGACGGGATACGGCCGACAAAAGTCTGCACAATTACCATAACGTTCGCTTTTTACATTGACTTTTTTGTGAAAATAGTCTATAATCATACTATATCTGTTGTAGGAGTGTGACGCATGGCCAAGACGAAAGAAAAAACCTCCGCCGCCGATGTGATGAAGAATTATATTCCGAAATCAGAATTCAACATCTTTATCATCGCTGCGCTGGGACAAAGCCTGGTATACAGCTGCATGTCCAGCTATATCACGGATTACTACATGAGCGTGCTGCGGCTCTCGCCGATCTTCGTACTGCTTTTGATGCTGCTTGCGCGCGTCTGGGACGCGATCAACGATCCGCTGATGGGCATGATCGTCGACCGCCACACCACCAGATGGGGCAGGATGCGTCCGTATGCGGCGTTCACGGCGATCCCAATCGCGTTGTTCACGGTGCTGATGTTCTGGAATCCCGGCGTGACGGGGACGCAGATGTATATTTATGCCGCCTGCGTGTATGTGCTGTGGGGCATGATCTACACGTCCAGCGACGTGCCGTATTGGAGCAGCGCAAACGTGCTGACGCCGAACCCGGACGAACGCGGCAAACTGATCTCGCTCGGCAGGACGTTCGGCGGGATCGGTACCGGTATCGCGACGGTGCTGCCGCTGGGGATCGGGATGATTCTGGCGAAGTCCGGCGGCATGAGCGCCACGGAGCTGGAACAGAAGAAATTCCTTCTGACGGCGCTGATCGCTTCCGTGATCGGCATGACGCTGTTCTCACTTTCTTCCTTCAAGGTCAAGGAGCGCATCACGCTGCCGAATACGACGAAAAAGAAGAAGGGCGAACATTCCACGCTTTACCGCATTTTCCACTGCAAGCCGCTGATGCTGGTCGTCGTCATGGGCGTGCTGAGCTTCGGCCGCTATATGCTGCAGGCTGCGGCGGTGCATGTGGCGCGTTACGGCTTTTACATGGGCCCGGACCCTGCGGGACTGTCGGCGGACGAGCTGAACCTCGCGGTACAGGCGAGCATCTCCAAGGTCGCCATGCTCATCCAGGTGAGCGTTGCGGTTGGTATGTTCGGTTCGATGCTGGTGCTGCCGTTTTTGTATAAGAAATTCAACTACAAACAGCTTGTGATCTATACCTGTATCGCCGGATTTGTGGCCGACGTGCTGACTTGTGTGATCGGCTGGTCGACGAAGAATCTGTATCTGTGCATCCCGCTGATGATTATTGCCAGTATCCCGCTGGGTGTGATCAACGTCGTATCTTACGCGATGGTCTGCGACAGCCTGGACTACATGGAGTGGAAGACGGGCTACCGCGACAACGCGCTCGGTTCCGCCTGCCAGTCCTTTGTCAACAAGCTCGGCAACGCGCTGACGACGGTCATGATCATTCTCATGTATATGGCGGTGCATCTGGACATCAACGAGCTGTATTCCAGCGGCGACGGTCTGCCGATCACGGCGCTGCAGCTGACGAGCGGACAGAATTTCGCGATGTTTTCCCTGGTGACGATCGTGCCGGGCGTGAGCTTGCTGCTGTGTTCCATCCCGATCTTCTTCTATGATCTGGTCGGCGAAAAGAAGCAGAAGATCACGCGCGAGCTGGCCGAGATGCGCGCCGCGAAGGGTATCGTGATCGCAGACTGATCCGGATTGCGAAAAGGAGTTTTGACAATGTGTTCCAAAAGAATCTTTGCGCTGCTTGCGGCCGTCGTGCTCCTGCTTAGCGCGGCGTCCTGCGGAAAGACCGAGTCGGCGCCGAAGGCGACGGGCGTCGTCAGCCGGATCGTCGGCATGTACGAATGCGACCGCTGCGCCGTAAATATTGAAAAGCTGAGCGACACCGAGGCGTCCGTCTATGCCATGTGGGGGCAGAAGGTCCTGATGGCGACGGAATGGAAGCTGACCGGCACATACGATCCGCAGACGCGGCAGCTGCTTTTCGTCGACTGCGTCTGCACGGACGTGACGTACGACGAACACGGCAGCGTGGCGAAGGAGGTCGTGGAGTACGAAAACGGTTCCGGCTATCTCCAATTCTCGGCGGACGGTACGTTCACATGGGAATCCGAGCAGGAGGCGGAACGGATGCAGGGCATGACGTTCTCCATAGGGGCGACGGAATAAGGCGCCGCGATCCGAAAATTCAATACAAAAACGCAACGGGACGGCCGAGCGAGCCGTCCCGTCTTAACTTTTTATACAGCCGATCAATTCACGTTGAACTTCTCTCCGCCGAGCCGCCGAAGCACCGGCAGCAGCACGCCGCCGACGGCGTTGCCGCACACGACGAGCAGCAGAAACAGAAACGCTTTGCCCGTGAAATTGCCGCCGAAGGAGAAATAAAACATATCCGCGATGGAGTGCTCAAAGCCTGCGACGATGAATACGGGGATGCCGAACAGGATGCCGATGAGCGATTTCTCCTTGAACGTCTTGACTGCGACGTACATCAGGATACCGCAGAACACGCCGAGTATAAAGGTCTGCAGGGGGTTCTGCGTGAGCTTCGTCTCGCACAGCGCTGAAGCCTTTTCAGCGTTCGCGGGCAGCGCGTACGCCAGGATGCGGCCGCAGGCGGTCGCCGCAACGTAGTTGCCCAAAAGACCGACCAGCAGGTGCAGCGCGTCCTTCGGCTCGAAGTGTTCGCCGACAAAACCGATCTTGCCGGTGAACAGATACAGCCCCATCTTGCAGATCGTCAGCAGTGCGACAGAGAACAGCACCGCGCCGAGGATCTTCACAACGCCGGGACTCACGCTGTCGCCCACGCACGCCATGAACACGGCGCCGCCGATGGCGATCATCACGCCGGCTGCCAGGGAATCGAAAATCGTTTTACGCATATCTTTCTCCTCCGAAAAACAAAATCGTTTTTATTGCCTTCTTTACTTCTTTGGAATGAGCTTCTCTTTTCCGCCCATGTACGGACGCAGCACCTCGGGGATGCGCACGGCGCCGTCCGCTTCGAGGTTGTTTTCCAAAAACGCGATCAGCATTCTGGGCGGCGCAACGACCGTGTTGTTGAGCGTGTGCGCGAAATACTTCTGTTTGTTGTCGCTGACGCGGATCTTCAGCCGTCTGGCCTGCGCGTCGCCGAGGTTCGAGCAGGAGCCGACCTCGAAGTATTTCTTCTGCCGCGGAGACCACGCCTCGACGTCGACGGACTTGACCTTCAGATCCGCCAGGTCGCCCGAACAGCACTCAAGCGTGCGCACCGGAATGTCCAGAGAACGGAACAGGTCGACCGTGTTCTGCCAGAGTTTATCGAACCACATCGGGCTGTCCTCGGGCTTGCAGACGACGATCATTTCCTGCTTTTCAAACTGGTGGATGCGGTACACGCCGCGTTCTTCGATGCCGTGCGCGCCCTTTTCCTTGCGGAAGCAGGGGGAGTAGCTGGTGAGCGTGCGCGGCAGCGTTTCGACGGGCAGGATCTTGTCGATGAACTTGCCGATCATCGAATGCTCGCTCGTGCCGATCAGATACAGATCCTCGCCCTCGATCTTGTACATCATCGCGTCCATCTCCGCAAAGCTCATCACGCCCGTGACGACGTTGCTGCGGATCATGAACGGCGGCACGCAGTAAGTAAAGCCGCGGTCGATCATGAAATCGCGCGCATAGGAGATGACGGCGGAATGCAGGCGGGCGATATCGCCCATGAGATAGTAGAAGCCGTTGCCGGCGACGTCGCGCGCGGCGTCGAGGTCGATGCCGTCGAAACGCTCCATGATGTCGGTGTGGTACGGGATCTCAAAGTCCGGCACCAGCGGCTCGCCGTACTTCTGCACTTCGACGTTTTCGCTGTCGTCCTTGCCGATCGGAACGCTGGGGTCGATGATGTTGGGGATCACCATCATGATCTTGGTGACCTTTTCGTCCAGTTCGGTCTCGAGCGCTTCCAGCTCCGCGAGCCGTTTCGCGTTCGCCGCGACCTGCTGCTTGACCTGCTCGGCTTCCTCTTTTTTGCCCTGCGCCATCAAAACGCCGATCTGCTTGGAGATCTTGTTGCGGTTGGCGCGCAGGTCGTCCGCCTCGCCCTTTGCGGCGCGGCTGCGGCGGTCAAGCTCGATCACCTCGTCTACGAGCGGGAGCTTGCTGTCCTGAAATTTGTTGCGGATGTTCTGCCGGACGATCTCCGGATTCTCACGCAGGAATTTAATGTCGATCATCGGTTTTTCTCCTTGCCTTTATTTCTTCAAAAATTTTTTCAGTTTATGGACGCCCGTGCCGACCGCCGCGCCGACTGCTGCCGCGCCGAGTACGCCGAGCGTGATCTTGAAATTGATGTGCCAGCGGTCGCTCAAGAGGTTATAGGGCGTGATGGATTTGCATTTGGTACCGAAGAAATCGCGGTAGCGCACCATGTAGGTGTCGAAGCTTTTGGGGTCCGCCTCGTTCAGATCGATCACGCGCACGCCCTGCTTGAGACCGTCGCCCCACATGGTGAAGCCGCTGCACTGCGTCTGGCACAGCAGGATGCCGTCGACCTCGCCCTGAAAATCGTTCATGTGGTCGTGGCCGAAAATGGCGGCGATCACGTCGCCCTTCTTTTTCCACGACGCGAACTGTCCGTTGTTGCGTGCGGGAACGGCCGGCCCCTCGCCGAGGTACCCCTGCAGCTTGTCGCCGCGGGTGTAGTAGCTGCCGGAATACATGCTCATACCGCGCACGCGGCAGGGATGGAGGATCGAGGTCTTGCGCAGCAGCTCATATTCCTCGCAGACCGGGATGTGCTGGAAGAAGATGGACGGCACCACGCCGCCGTTTTCCGCAGTGATCGCGTCGCAGGTGTGCTCGTACCATCCGATCTGGTCGTCGTCCACCCATGCGTAGCCGTCGCTGCCGTCCTGCGCGGCGGAGCCGGAATCGAGCAGCCAGAGGTTGAACAGCATCTTTTCGCCCGTGTGGTCGTAGATCGGCACGAAGCAGTTGCCCACGCCCGTCACGCCGGATTCGTCGGTGTTGATGAATTTCGGGATGCGGTTGAACAGCGCGAATACGACCTTCTTGTCCTCGACGGGCGGATCGCCGTCGTGGTTGCCGAAGACGATGCCGATCGGGATATTGCGCGAGGTGAAGGGCTTGGTGAGACGGACGATCTGTTCAAAGATCTCGTCCTCGGTCGCGGGGCGGTTTTCGTGCAGATTCTCGCGCGAAACGAGATCGCCCATGAACACCACCATATCCGGGTGCAGATACTCTGCCGAAGCGTTCAGAAGACGAAGCATGTCCTCGGTCTTTTCGTTGAATTCCAGCTTTTCATGACTGTCGCCGATGGCGAGAATGCGGAATTTCCCGCTTTCGGAAAACTGCAGATGAACGGGGGTTTGACAGCGCATAGAGTCACGATCCTTTCATGAAATGAAAAACGGTTTCATACATATGGAAGCAGTATGACTGCAAAGGGGATTGCCATGAATAACGCCCGAAAGATCCTCGGCGGAACACTGATCCTGACGGCAGCGTCGTTTTTGATGCAGACGGTCGGCGTATCCTTCAACGTCTGGCTCACGGCACGTCTGGGTGCCGAAGGGATCGGGCTGTTTCAGCTGATCCTGACCGTGTACAACCTCGCCGTGACGCTCGGCTGCGGCGGCGTGCGGCTGGCCGCGTCGCGTCTGACGGTGGAGGGACAGGCGCGGGGAGAGAACACCCGCAAGACGGTTTTGGGCTGCGTGCGCTATGCACTGTTGACCGGCAGCGCGGCGGCACTGGCGCTGTTTGCGGCGGCAGACTTTGCGGCCGTACACTGGCTGTCGGACGCCGGATCTGCGCTGCCGCTGCGCATCCTTGCGCTGTCCCTGCCGTTCGTGGCGATGTCGTCCGCGTTCAACGGGTACTTCACCGCCGTGGGGAAGGTCGGCCGCTACTCTGCGGTACGCATTCTGGAGCAGGGCGTCAAGATCGGGATCGTCGCGCTGCTGATGGCCAGACTGCTGCCGCGGGGGATGCGCTGGGGCTGCGTGGCGATCGTCGCCGGAATACTGCTTTCGGAACTGTTCTCTTTTCTGTGTTTGCATGTATTATACAACATGGAAAAGCAAATGTACAGCACAAAATCACATTTTTTTTCGCTGCGCGGACTTTTGCATATCGCGCTGCCGGACGTGTCGGGAACGGGCGCGAGATCCGTGCTGCTGACGATCGAGCATCTGCTCATCCCGCGGGGCCTGCGCAGGTCGGGCGCGTCGGCGGACGCCGCGCTCGCCGCATACGGCTGCATCCACGGCATGGTCTTTCCAGTCCTTCTGTATCCGTCGGCGATCCTCACGAGCCTTGCGGGACTGCTGATCCCGGAGCTTGCGGGTCGTCATGCGCTGGGACGGCAGGGGCAGATCGCGTCGATCATCCGCCGGGTGCTGCGCATGACGATGCTGTTTTCGCTGGGCACGGCGGGGATCCTGTACGCGTTCGCGGACGGGCTGTCGCAGGTCGTCTACGGCGCGTCGGACAGCGCGTTCTATCTGCGCATACTGTCCGTGCTGGTGCCGGTCATGTACTGCGATATGACGGTGGACGGAATGCTCAAGGGGCTTGACGAGCAGCGCGCCTGTATGCGCTACAACATCTGGGATTCCGCGCTGTGCGTCGCGCTGGTCTGGGGGGTGCTGCCGTATGCCGGGATGCGGGGATATGTGTTCATCCTGTTTTTCAGCGAGCTGTTCAATTTCTATTTCAGCTTGCGCCGCCTGTGCCGCGTGAGCACGGTGGAGCTGGATCTTGCCGCCGATCTGTTCATGCCGCTGTGCTGCGGCGTCTGCGCGCCGGCATTCGTTCTGCTGCTTATGCGCTCGTGCGGTCTGTGCGCCGTTTGGGGAAAAGGCGTCCTGATCTTTTCGGTCGCGGCGTCGGTTGCGCTGTATGCGCTGCTGCTGTTCGGGTTCGGCTGTCTGACGGCGGAGGACGCGCAGTGGTTCCTCGACGCCTGCGGATTGTCGGAGCTGCGGCTGCCGGGCAGAAAAAAAGTGCGAAAAAATGCGAAAAAACGCGGCGGAAAGCCACTTATTTTATTACAAAAAGTTGACAACAAAAAAACAATATGATAAGATATAGTAATTGTAGATTGGTATAGTGTCGGTAAATAAAAACAGAAGGATATATCAAGGAGTGGTATTCATGAAAAACGGACTCAGAAACGCATTGGCAGCCATGCTCACGGCGATCCTGCTTTGCTTCACCGTCGTACCGGCGTCCGCCGCGGCGCAGACGACGGCGGCAGAGACGGTCGTACAGGCGGCGCCGGGCAGCGTCACGATGCCGGGGACCGGCAATTCGCTCATTTCTTCGCAGCTCTTTGCGCCGAACGCTTTGGCGAAAGCCCGCGTCACGGCGGTCACGCGCCTGACGGACGAGGAGGTCGAAGAGATCTCCGGCAGGCTCGCGGAGCATTCGCGCGTGTATCTGGTCGAATTGCAGGACGGCCGCCGCACCTATTATATGACGGTCGATTTCCGTGACGACGACGCGGTCTATTTCTCCAAGCTGGTCGTCATGCGCGCCACGTGTCACAAGCTGTATCAGCGTTCTGAGGAAATGGCGGCGCAGGAAGAGGGCGAGCCGAAGCCGGTGCTGATGAGCTACACGCACATCTTCGGCGAGCTGAGTCTGCATTATTTCATTTTCAGAGTGATCGACAGCCTCGGCGGCGAGAAACTGCCGGGCGTTTTGGGCCAGATCTACCGCAAGTGCGTCGTCGCCGATCTGAATATCGACGAGAGCAGGATCGCGACGGCGATCCGTCTGGTCGGTCAATTACTGGGCTAATCTTTTTTTGATATACAGGAGCGAAGCAACTATGGAATGGACCGGACTGAACGAACTGCGGGAAAAGTATCTTTCCTTCTTTGAGAGCAAGGGGCATCTGCGTATTCCGAGCGCGTCGCTGATCCCGCAGGGGGACAAGAGCCTGCTGCTGATCAACGCGGGCATGGCGCCGCTGAAGAAATACTTCACCGGCGAGCTGACGCCGCCGTGCGTGCGCGTCACCTCCTGCCAGAAGTGCATCCGCACGCCCGACATCGAGCGCGTGGGCAAGACGGCGCGGCACGGCACGTATTTTGAGATGCTGGGCAACTTTTCCTTCGGCGATTACTTCAAGCGCGAGGCGGCGGCATGGGCATGGGAATTCTGCACGCAGGTCATGCAGATGGACACGGACAAGCTGTACGTCAGCGTCTATCTTGACGACGACGAGGCCTACGACATCTGGACGAAGGAGGTCGGCGTGGCCGAGGATCATATGACGAGGCTCGGCAAAGAGGACAATTTCTGGGAGCACGGCGCAGGTCCGTGCGGACCGTGTTCCGAGATCTACTATGACCGCGGAGAGAAGTACGGCTGCGGCAAGCCCGACTGCAAGGTCGGCTGCGACTGCGACCGCTATGTGGAGTTCTGGAATCTGGTCTTTACCCAGTTTGAAAACGACGGGAACAACAACTACACCCGTCTGAAAAAATGCAACATCGACACAGGCATGGGGCTGGAGCGTCTGGCGTGTATCGCGCAGGGCGTGGACAACCTCTTCGAGGTCGATACCGTGCAGAACATCATGCAGCACATCATGCGCATCGCCGGCGTGCAGTACCGCGAAAACGAAAAGAGCGATGTTTCTCTGCGCGTGATCACCGACCATATCCGCAGCACGACCTTCATGATCGGCGACGGCGTGATGCCCTCCAATGAGGGACGCGGCTACGTGCTGCGCCGTCTGCTGCGGCGTGCCGCGCGGCACGGGAGGCTTTTGGGCATCGACCGTCCGTTCCTTTCGGAGGTGTGCGCGACCGTCATCCGTGAGAACGAAGCGGCCTATCCGAATCTGGTCGAAAAGCGGGAATTCATCACCAACGTCATCCGCAACGAGGAGGAGAATTTCTCCAAGACGATCGACGCGGGCCTGCAGCTGCTCTCGCAGATGATCGACGGCGCCGCGGACAAGACGCTCAGCGGCAGGGACGCGTTCCTGCTGTCCGACACGTTCGGCTTCCCCATCGACCTGACGAAGGAGATCCTCGAAGAAAAGGGCATGACGGTCGACGAGGACGCTTTTGACGCGCTGGTCGCTGAGCAGCGCGCACGTTCGCGCGCCGCGCGCAAGGACGCGGGCGCCGAGGCGTGGAAAAACGCGGGCGTCGTGACGAAGGGCCTGCCGAAAACGGAATATGCCGGCGAAGCGGCGTTCGAGGCGGACGGCGAAGTGCTGACCATCCTGGCGGACGGCGAGCGCGTGGAATACGCGGAGAACGGCGCCGAGGTCACGCTGGTGCTGGACCGCACGGCATTCTATGCCGAAAGCGGCGGTCAGGTCGGCGACGTCGGCACGATCACGTCGCGCGACGCGGTCTTTACCGTGACGGGCTGTTCCAAAACGAACGACGGCGTGTTCCTGCATACCGGACGCGTCACGCAGGGCGACGGCGTCGCGGCGGGCGCCGCGGTCAAAACGGCGGTCGACGGCGCGCGCAAGCAGGCGATCATGCGCAACCATACGGCGGCGCACCTTTTGCAGGCGGCGCTGCGGCAGGTGCTCGGCACGCACGTCGAGCAGGCCGGTCAGTACGTCAACGAAAAAGCCGTGCGTTTCGACTTCACGCACTTTTCCGCGATGACTGCCGAGGAGCTGCAGCAGGTGGAGACGCTTGTCAATGCGGAGATCCTGCGCGGCGAGGCTGTGACCAAGACGGAAATGCCCATCGACGAGGCCAAGAGGATCGGCGCGATGGCGCTGTTCGGCGAAAAATACGGCGACGTCGTGCGCGTGGTCTGCACGGGCAGCGTCACGGATGAAACGAAGTTTTCCATCGAGCTGTGCGGCGGCTCGCACGTGGACAACACGTCGTCGCTCGGCCTGTTCAAGATCGTGTCCGAATCGTCCGTGGCGGCCGGCGTGCGCCGCATCGAGGGCGTGACGGGCATGGGCGTGCTCGAATATCTGAACGACAGCCTGTCGCGGATGCAGCGCACGGCCGCGGCGATGAAGCTGGGCAACGTCGGCGAGCTGGAGTATCGTGCCGTTTCGCTGATGAGCGAATTGAAGCAGAAAGACAAAGAAATCGAGAAGCTCTCTGCGGAGCTGTCCGCGCTCAAGGCCGGCAGCGCGTTCGGCGAAGCGCGGCAGATCGGCGCGGTTCGGCTGTTCACGGCTGTGCTCGACGGCACGGTGACGGCGGATTCGCTGCGCGGGATGTGCGACAGCGCCAAAGAAAAGGGCGACGACGTCGTCGTGCTGGTTGGCGGCGTCAACGAGAAGGGCACGGTGTCGCTCGCGGCGGCGTGCGGAAAAGCCGCGGTCGCGGCAGGCGCACATGCCGGAACGCTCGTGCGCGAAGCGGCGAAGCTCGCGGGCGGCGCGGGCGGCGGCAAGCCGGACAGCGCGATGGCCGGCGCGAAGGACGCGAACAAGCTGCCTGACGCGGTGGCAGCCGCAGCCGACATCCTCGCCGGAATGCTGAAATAAATCGAAACCTAACATAATTGATAACAGGAGGCAGTTTTATGGATTGTCTGTTTTGCAAGATCGCGGCGGGGGAGATCCCGTCCAAAAAAGTGTACGAGGACGAGCAGGTCTATGCGTTCTATGACATCGACCCGCAGGCGCCGGTGCATGTTCTGCTGATCCCGAAGGCGCACATCACGTCCGCTGCTGACATTACGCCGGAGAACAGCGCAGTCGTGGCACATATCTTTGAGGTCGCGGCGCGTCTTGCGAAGGAGCTGGGGCTGGACGACGGATTCCGTATCGTGTCCAACTGCGGCGATATCGCAGGACAAACGGTCAAGCATCTGCATTTTCATCTGATGGGCGGCCGCCCCTTTACGTGGCCGGCCGGCTGAGCTTCGGCAGGCCGATATTTCCATGAAAGGGCGTGTTCCCTTTGCGCAGACCGATGGCTGTGTTGGGCGGCGCGTTCTTCCTTGCGCTGTATGTGCTCGGTCTTGTGCCGCAGCGCATTCGCCTTGTTGCGGCAGTCGTTTTTGCGGCGGGCTTTCTGCTCTCTGTCACGGTTCGCCGGCTGCGTGGGACGCAGGCGGCGCCGGCCGTGTGTGCAGCTGTGCTGTGCGCGTGTATCCTGCTGCAGATCCATACGACTGCGGTCTTCCGGCCGATCGCTTCGCTCGACGGGCGGAGCGTGCGGATCACGGCGTCTTTGGCGGATCTGCCGCTTTCGTACGGTGACGGCTGGCGATACACCCTGCGCACGGACAGTGTGGACGGCGTGCCGATGCGCTGCCGGATCGAGGTCTGTTCGCAGTCCGGCACGGAGCTGACGCTATCACAAACTGCGGCGTTTACGGCGCATGTGTATACTTCCGAAACGCCGGGGCCGGGCGGCGTATGGCTGCACGCCTATGAAATGCGCGACTGCGAGATCACCGAACGGCGTCCCGATTTTACGATGCGGATGCTTCAGGTGCGGCAGTATGCGATCCGGACGCTGTGCCGTCTTGTGCCCGGTACGTGCGGCGTTGTGCTGGCGGCGATGGTGACTGGCGATTCGTCCCGGATTCCTTCGGACGTCTATCACCGGATGCGGGAATGCGGGATCGCGCATATCTTTGCCGTCTCGGGCTTTCATCTGTCTGTCTTTTCGCTTTTTCTGTACCGATTTCTGACGCGCAAGCGGTTTCCGCGCATCCCCGCCGTACTGCTTGCCGGACTGATCGTGTTCTTTTTCATGGCCGTGACGGGCTTTTCCTATTCCTCGGTGCGTGCCGGGACGATGCTGCTTTTGATGCTGTTCGGCAGAGCGTTTTTCTGGCGTGCCGACGCGTGCAATTCTTTGGGCTTTTCCCTTTTGCTGATGGGGTTTATCGACCCGTTCTGCGCTTCGGACGTCGGTCTGCAGTTGTCGGTTCTGGGAACGCTGGGCATGATCTTGGCGTCTCCGGTCGCGACGCGTCTGACGCGACGCATCCGTCTGCGGCCGATCGCTTTGTCGAAGCTCGCGCAGGGCGTTATATCCGCGCTGTGCATGAGCGGCTGTATCTGGACGCTGACGCTGCCTGTGCTGACGCTCCGGTTCGGGTGGATCTCGCTCGTATCGCCCTTTGCCAACGCCGCGCTGCTGTTTGCGGCGCAATGGGCGATGATCGGCGCGGCGGTTTCGGTTCTGCTGTCCGTGATCCCCGTGCTGTCCTTTTTGGCAAACGCCGTCGCGTTCGGTGCGGCGCTTCTGACGAAATACTGCATCGCGGTATCCGACTTTTTCGGCGGCTTTTCTTTTTCGTCCGTGCGCGCGGACAAGCGTGCGCTGTGTTTCTGGATCGCCGGAACGCTTCTTGTCGCTGCCGCGGCGATCTCTTTGCCGCTGACACGCCGCCGAAAGGTATGGCTGAGCACGGTGCTTTCTCTGGCGATGCTGATCTGTGTATCCGGTTTTCAGTTTTGGAGCCTGCGCGATACGGCGCGTATCACCGTGCTGGACGTCGGCAACGCGTCCGCCGTCCTGCTGCAGAGCAGGGGCGAAAGCGCGCTCATCGGGTGCGGCGGCGCCCGGACGGCGTCGCTCGTTCAGGCAAAGACGGCGCGGCTCGATCTTCTGCTCGTGCCGCGGACGAAAGCCGCGGAGTGCCAAGGTGCGGCCGACCTGATCCGTGAAGTTCCGTGCGGGCGGGTACTTGCGCCTGCGCGTATGCCGGAAACGGAGCCGCTGTTCTTCTACGCATCGCCGCGGACGACGGCGTGCGAAACATGCAAAATCGGGGACGCGGAGCTTTCTTACCGCAGCGGACAGGACTATGCGGCCGTTTATCTTCAGATCTACGGCAGGACAATGCTGATGCTGTTTTCGCCCGGATGCGATCTGTCCCGTCTGCCGCAGACATGGCTGAATGCGGACGTCGTCTGGTCGCGCAGCGATCTGCCGCCCGTGATGGAGGCGGAGAAGATCGGGCTGGTGCTGCTTTCGCGCAGCCGGACGCAGGACGATCAGACGATCCGTGCGATCCGCGCAAGCGGCGCGACTGTTGCCGCGACGGCCGAGCGGGGCGAGATATGCCTTCGCATCGACAAAAGCGGCGCGGTCGGATTGGAATGAATTTTGGTTAAGGCAACACCGCACAATTGGGGTGTGCGGATTGCGAAGTAAGATTTTTCGTCAGGTTGTACAAAAAGATCGCAGGCTTGCTGGCGCAAGTCAAGAGATTTTTGTGCAGCATGACGGAAACAGATTCAAGCAAGGCGTG
>JAFSYP010000050.1 GCA_017449935.1 Clostridia bacterium | reverse complement strand
GGTCGGCGCGGGTCTCGTGTGGAAGAAACCGAGAGCGCCGTTCATGCGGACGGATTGGAAGTTCAACATGGAGCCGATCATCTGGGGCTGGCGCAAGGACGGCAAACACATCTGGTACGGCGATCAGAAACAGACGTCCGTTTTTGAGTTTGACGGCATCAAAGATTCCGAAACAGAAGGGTTCGGGCATCCGTCCTCGAAGCCGGTGCCGCTGATCGGTTATCTGATCAGACAGTGTACGCAGTCCAACGGCGTCGTGCTGGACGGTTTCCTCGGCTCGGCGTCCACGCTGATCGCGTGCGACCAAATGGATCGTATCTGCTACGGCGTTGAGCTGGAGCCGAAATTCGTGGACGTTGCGACTGCGAGATACATTTCCGCGCACAACGGCGACGCGTCCGATGTGTTTCTGTTGCGCGACGGCAAACAGATCCCGTATGCGGAGGTCATGGCTGCCGCCGAGCCGGATACGCAATCGGTGTGAGACGACAGCGTCTATGCAGATAGCGTATCACGTTCGGCGCTCTTTGTCCGCGCCACTGCTGACGTATTTTGCAAAAAAATTTCGTCGTGACAGCAGCCGGATGTCCGCGTGACATGCGGGAGATTGTTTACGGATATATCGCCGAAACCGCTTGATAAATAGCGAAAAACGAGTATACTGAAGCTGCTTGGGACGGGTGTTTTGGTAGTTTGCACCCGAACGAGCGCGGACAGTCTCACCGGACGATCGGTGGGGCTGTTTTGCTTTTCTGTTACGGTGGCCGAGCCGGATACGCAATCGGAGTGAGACGACAGTGTCTATGCAGATAGCGTATCACGTTCGGCGCCGTTTGTCCACGTCCGCTCGGACGTATTTTGCAAAAATATTTTTACCGCTCTGCCGATTATTCGCAGGGCGGTTTCTGTATGTAAGGAGGGCGCGATTTGGGTACAACCGAAAACACGCGCAATCTGACGCTCGGCTCTCTTTTTTCCGGGAGCGGAGGGTTTGAACTTGGCGGACTGCTCGCCGGGATCACGCCGATCTGGGCTTCAGAAGTTGAGCCTTTCGCCGTGCGCGTCACGACAAAGCGCCTGCCGTTTGTCAAACACTACGGCGACATCACGACTATGAACGGCGCGGAGGTCGAGCCTGTCGACATCATCACGTTCGGCAGCCCTTGCCAGGACATGTCGATCGCCGGAAAACGGGCGGGTCTGGACGGCAGCCGCTCGAATCTGTTTTATGAAGCCGTCCGCATCGCAAAAGAAATGAGGTGTGCCACAAATGGACAATACCCGAAGTGGCTGTGTTGGGAAAATGTGCCCGGCGCTTTCTCGTCGAACGGCGGCGAGGACTTCCGCTGCGTGCTCGAAACGCTCTGCCGCATCAAAGACGAAACCGTATCTGTTCCTGCGGCTGACAAATGGACGCCAGCCGGAGAGATCGTGGGAGAAGGTTTTTCCGTCGCGTGGCGCGTACTCAATGCGTGTATGTGGGGAGTGCCCCAGCGCAGAAAACGCATCCTTCTTATCGCAAGTCTTGCAGACGAATGTGCCGGCGAAATACTATTTGAGTCAGAAGGCGTGTCGGGGTATTCTGCGGAGGGCTTCCGCGCGTGGCAAAGCCTTGCCGGATGTGCTGCGCAAGGCTCTGGAGCGCCAAAGCTGTGTCTGAACGATCAGGGCGGCGCATACATCGAAGTGACGGACGACGTCGCCGCGACCTTACGCGCAGAGACGCACGGTCATCCGCCATGTGTGCTGGAGAGCGCAGGTTTCTGCACGGAACACTCCGCCAAAGCCGGGAACATCGGCTATGAGGAAGAAACTGCTCCGACGCTGCGTGCGGGCGTAGTACCCGCGGCGATCGCGCTGGACAATCATCCCGCCGACGGGCGCATCCGTCTGGAAACGGAAGACCAATGCCAGACGCTGACGTCGCGCATGGGAACGGGCGGAAACAATGTTCCTTTGCTGCTGAAGATCCGCTCCGGATGCGACGGCGGCGGAAAGGGTAATGATGACTCTTTAGATATGGAAAGTTGATTGTTTTTCTTCATAGATTATCGACTTCCTGTTAATAATTACTATCCATAAAAATAGTGCCTTCTTCACAGGAGGCACTATCGGGT
>JAFSYP010000049.1 GCA_017449935.1 Clostridia bacterium | reverse complement strand
GAGTTGTCTTTCCTTCTATACATCTTTTCGTAACTCGAACCTTTTCTTCCGTGCTTATTGGTATTCTTTTTAACATAAAATATTCCCCCTATGTAGACAATGTTTTTTATTTCATTGTCTCTCATAGAGGGAGCATATCATCCGGATGAAAAGCCTCTTCTTTTCGTTCTTTTCTGAATGCGACAGCTTCCCGAAAAACGATCGGGCATTATTCCGCTGCAAGCGCCTGATCGAATTTTTCCATGCAGACGTCCTCGCCGTCGCCCGCCTCCACGCCGCCGTACAGCGCGTCCAGCAGTATACGGTCCGCCTCGGTCAGCGCGTCGGCCGGCGAATCCTGCCGCAGCACAGACTCCAGCGGCGTCTGTACCGTATAGAAGAAACCGCAGGCGCGCATCATCGTCTGGTGCAGCGCGGCGGCGCGCCGCGCACCGTCCCACGAAGACGGGACCGTGATCTGCACCGAAAGGATGCGCCCGGCCGCATCGGTCTCCGGCAGGAACTGCACCTGCGCGGCGTCGGTAAAAACGATGCGGACGTTCGCCCTGTCCGCCGTCGTCTCCCGGATGCCGGGGAATCCGTCGACACGGTCAAGCGCGTCGGCGATATCCGAAACGGTCTGCGCGTCATGGTCGGCAAACGATCCGCTCAGCGCGTACTGCACGTCGCTCGTCCAACGCACGGCGTACTGCGCTTCCTCGCCGAACAGCGCCTCCAAAAACAGCGCGCGCAGCACGCCCGCGTCCAGAGTATCGCCGGGCAAAACGCGCGTTTCGCCGACGTAAGACGTGTCATAGTAGACGGCCGTCAGCGTCGGTTCGGGACGGATGGTGAACGCCGCACTGAACGGTTCTTCCTCTTCGGCAGCGCCGCAGGCGGCGAGCGCCGGCAGCAGCAGACACAAAAACAGCACGGCTGCTTTTCGCATAATAACACACCCTTATTGAGTTTTTCCGAAAACGGCGTGCCGACGCTTCTCCAAAGCCAGAAGCAGCAGCATGCCCAGAATGCCGGCAGAGATCAGCTCGCCCGCGCCGACGGTCGCCATCATGAACCAGATCGCATCCGGCGCGCCGTACGCGTAGCGCAGCACAAAGGGGATGATCAGCATATTGCTCACGATCGGCGGAACGGGCGCCAGCCATTTCACACGGCGCAGCAGATATGTGAAGACTGCGCCGATCAGCGTCGCCAGCGATCCGAAGATCACGTCCCAGATCACGCCGCCCGCCAGGACGTTGGAGATCAGGCATCCCACAAACAGCCCCGGTATGGCCGCGGGGGTAAAGTAGGGCAGGATGCACAGCGCCTCGGAGATGCGGACCTGGATGACGCCGCTGGCAAGGCCGAACGCATTGGACAGCGCCGTCAGCGCGACGTACATCGCGGCGATCAGCGCCGCCTGTGCCACGGACAAGACTGGACTCTTTTTCATATTCTGTTGTCTCCTTTAGTTTTGTTTAAGGTGAGGAAGGTCTCGAACTCACCGCCGGAATATACGTATCATACCATATGCCGTCCGAAAATGCAAGCGGTATCCGCAGGTCACGGGCAGGGCATTGTGCGCAAAAACGGGCTGTCTTGCGGCAGCCCCAAATTTTATTTATGCTTTTTCTTTTTCTTCTTTTTGGCGGTCTTTTTCGCATCCGGATTTTTCCCGGACTTCTTCTTTGCGGCCGTCTTCTTTTTCTTTGCCTTTTTTCCTTCCGGCTCCGGCTGCTCGGCCGAAGGCAGCGTTTCGGCCGTGCCGTACAGCGTGATGTCCGTTCTGCCCTTGTTCTCCTGCGGCGGGTCCTTGATCGCGTCGAGGATATACTTGTACTTCTTGAACGTGAAATCCGGGTACTTCTTTTTGAAGCGCGTGATCCACGGATTCTCTTTGATGCGCCGGTAAACCTCGGACTCCATGACCGCCTTTTTGGCGTTGTCAAGCTGTTCGCCCGTCTGATCGACTCTCTCCTGCGCGGCAGTCAGCATCTCATTCTGCAGGGACTTGAGCGCGAACGCGGTCCCCTTCAGGTCGGAAACCATCGTCGCCACGTCCAGCAGCAGCACCGTATACAGCGCAAAGCAGATCCAGCGCAGCGCAGTCGGCGGGATCATGTCCGTCAGCATCACGAACGCCGGCTGGATCACCTTGATCTCCAGCAGAATCAGCACGCCGAAAAACAGACAGCCCTTGAGATAAATACGCCCCTTGATGTTGAACCGGCGGTTGGAGTAGTCCCACCACATGGCATGGAACACCTTTTCCATCACGAAATGCGTCGCGTATTCCAGCGCCGTGGTGATGCCCATGCCCGCCAGAAACAGCAGAACGGGATTGTCGATCCTGCCGTAGAGGATCAGCACGCAGATGCAGCAGGCGAAACCGTAGATCGGACAGACAGGACCGAACAGAAAGCCGCGCTTGACGACCTTTCTGTCCCGCAGCATATACAGCAGCGTTTCCGTTACCCAGCCGAGAAAGCTGTACAGCAGAAACCAGAAAAAATATCGGCACATCCAATCGATCATAGCGACGCCCTCCGGTTGATCTCGTCATATACGCTTCGGAACGCGCGCGACGCGTGTAGATAATCCTCGCTCGCGCAGCGCTTGTCCGCCGCGGTCAAAATCCACGCGCCGGCGCTGTGCGGCAGCTCGCGGCACAGCGGGAACATATGCGACAGGATCATGTTGCGCTGCATGGGCGTGAGCGTCCCGAAATGCGCCTCGATGTTCTTGACCGATTCCTTCGGATGGTAGAAGATATGGTTCTCGTCGTGCTTTTCCGTGTACCATTCATACAAATAAAAATCATGCAGCAGCGCGGCGCGGACGATCTCGCGCCTGTCCTGCGCGCCCAGCCGCACGCAGAGCTTGAGCACGCGGTAGGACACGTATACGCTGTGGTAATGCGTCGTCGTTTCGCCGTGATGCCGGTAGGTCTTCATGCTCTCGACCAGCGGATCGCGCAGCAGATCCTTCGTGTCGCGCACGAACAGGTCGACGTATTTATTTTCATCTGCGATATTCATAGCGGTCCCCTTGCATAATGAGTTATTATCATTATGCCATATTTTTTGCAAATATTGTTCCGAAAAAGAATATACAAAAAATTCTTTCGGTTGCATTTCCCATCACTTTGCAGTATAATGATTTTATACTGTTTTTCGGAGGAAGCAACATGCAGAATTATAAGGATCCCGCCCTGTCCCCCGCCGAGCGCGCCGAAGATCTGCTCTCCCGGATGACGCTGCGGGAAAAGATCGCCCAGACCGACATCACACGCGGCGTGTCCTATTCGCTCGAAGGCGCCAAGAATCCCGGCAACTGCTGCGTGGAGGACGGCGATACGCTCGATATGGACAAATTTGCCGCGCTGGTCGGCGACCGCGGCGTCGGCTATATCCACGACATTTACAGCTCGCCCTGCTACAAGAACGAGCTGCAGCGCTATCTGGTCGAAAAAACGCGTCTGGGCATCCCCTGCATCTTCACGGCCGAGGCGCTGCACGGCGTCATGCACAACGGCGCTTCGATCCTGCCTGTTCCGCTGGTCCTGTCGCAGAGCTTCGATCCGTACCTGGCCGAGGAATACGGCGACTGCATCGCGTCCGAAACGCGCGTGCTGGGGCATCACGAGATCCTCGCGCCCAACCTCGACGTCGCGCGCGAGCCGCGCTGGGGCCGGACGGAGGAAACGCTCGGCGAGGACGTCTGCCTTTCCAAAACGATGGGCATCGCGTTGATCCGCGGCGAGCAGAAGGGCGACATTTCCCGCCCCGACGCGATCATCACGGAGCCGAAGCATTACGTCGTGCACGGCATCGCCGAGGGCGGTCTGAACTGCGCGCCCGCAAGAGCCGGCGTGCGCGAGGTCGAAACGGAATACCTGCCCGTATTTGAAGCGGCCATCCGCGAGGGCGGCGCATATAATGTTATGGCGTGCTACAACAGCATCGACAGCGAGGTCGTCATTTCCAGCCGCCGTTACATGACCGAGATCCTGAAGGAGCGCATCGGTCTGCCCGGCATCTCCCGCGCCGACTGGGGCGCGATCGAGCGGCTGCTGACGCATCACCGCACGGCGGGGAACCGCAAAGACGCCGTGCGCGCCGTCAAGCAGGCGGGACTGGATATGCAGGGCTGCTGCGACGTCCCCGAAGCCGAGTATGAGCAGATCCTGCTGGAGCTGTATGAATCGGGCGAGCTGTCCATAGCCGAACTCGACGAATCCGTGCGCCGCATCCTGAAAATGAAATTTGAACTGGGGCTGTTCGAGCATCCGTACGCGGACGACGACGCGTACAAAGCGGTGCTGCGGTGCGAAAAGCATCGCGTCATTTCGCTGCGCACGGCGCAGGAGGGCGTCGTGCTTCTGCAGAACGACGGCGTGCTGCCGCTGAAAAAGGACACCGCATCCATCGCCGTGATCGGTCCGTCGTCCATGGCGCAGAAGATCGGCGGCTACTCCTCGCGCCCGACGGGCTATACCATCCGCAGCGTGTACGAAGAAATGCGCGAAAAATTCCCCGCGTCCGCCGTACGTCAGTGCGACGGCTGCGCCATCACGCATACCAAGAGCGGCGACGACATACAATACGTCGACGGACAGCCGCATCTGACGAAAAAGCTGGACGCGGACATCGCGGATATGATCGACCAAGCCGCCGGGATCGCCGCGTCGTGCGACGTCGCGGTGCTCGTCTGCGGCGACAACACCGTCACCAGCGGCGAGGGCATGGACCGCTGCTCGCTCACCCTCGCGGGCAAACAGCGCGAGCTGATCCGCAAGGTCGCCGCAACCGGCACGCCGGTCGTGCTGGTGCTGGAAAACGGCAAAGCCGTCGACCTGTCCGAAGAAACGGCGCTTTGCGGCGCGATCTTGATCGCCGGCTTCGGCGGCGAATTCGGCGCAAGAGCGATCGTCGACGTGCTCGCGGGCGACGTGAATCCTGCGGGCAGACTGTCCGTTTCGTTCCCGCGCAAGGACGGCATGGTACCGTGCTACTATACGCGCCGTCCGGGCGGCTGGCCGGATTACTACGAGGGCGCGTCCTCCCCGCTGTTTGCGTTCGGCTTCGGCCTGTCCTATACAAAATTCGCCTATTCCGACCTGCGGATCGACCGTCGGGTCGACTGTACGTTCGACGTATCGTTCACGCTGAAAAACGTCGGCGACCGCGACGGCGACGAGGTCGCGCAGCTGTATCTGAACGACGTCGTCAGCTCCGTCGCCACGCCGCTGCGGCAGCTTCGCGCGTTCCGGCGCGTGCATCTGCGCAAGGGCGAGCAGATCCGCCTGACCTTTACGCTCACGTGGGATGACTTCAAGCTCTACAACGCCGCGTGCGAATGGGTCGTGGAGCCGGGCGACTTTGAGGTATTCGTCGGCGCGGCCAGCTCCGACGTCCGGTTGTCGCAGACAATCACAATCTGATCAAAAGAAGGCTTTCGGATGGAGTACCAAAACAATCAGCGTTCACGCGATGCGGTGATCGTGCGCACCAGTCTGATCGGCGTCGGCGCCAATCTGCTGCTCGCGGGGAGTAAGGCGGCTGTCGGTTTTCTGTCGAACTCCATCGCGGTGGTGCTCGACGCGGTGAACAACCTCAGCGACGTACTGTCGTCCGTCATCACCATCGTCGGCGCCAAGCTCGCCGGCCGCAAGCCGGACAAAAAGCACCCGCTCGGCCACGGACGGATCGAATACATCAGCACGATGCTCGTTGCGGCGGTCGTGCTGTATGCCGGCGTGACCGCGATGGTGGAGTCGGTCAAAGACATTTTCGACCCGGACGTTCCGGACTATTCGCCCGCGATGCTTGTGGTCCTCGCGCTGGCCGTCGTCGTCAAGATCGTTTTGGGCGTCTTCGTCAAGCGCACGGGGAAAAGAGTCAACTCCGGTTCGCTGACCGCATCCGGCACCGACGCGCTGTTCGACGCGATCCTGTCCGCTTCCGTGCTGCTGAGCGCCGTGATCTATATGTTCGCGCACGTCAGTCTGGAGGCGTATGTGGGTGTGCTGATCTCCGTGTTCATCCTGCGCGCCGGCGTGGGAATACTGCGCGAAACATTCAATGAGATCCTCGGCAAGCGCGTAGATCGGGAATTCCTCTCCGAACTGCACGAAACGATCTGCGCGGACTCGGACGTCCACGGCGCCTATGATCTGATATTGCATTCCTACGGTCCCGAACGCTACATCGGCTCGGTGCATGTGGAGGTGGACGACACGATGACCGCCGACGCGCTCGATCTGATGGAGCGCCGCATCGCGGAAAACGTCTATCTGCGCCACGGCGTCGTGATGACGGGCATCGGGATCTATTCCCGCAATACGCGGGACGACGCGGTCGCCCGTATCCGTTCGGACGTGACGCGCATCGTAGAGTCCGTGCCGGGCGTTCTGCAGATGCACGGATTTTATGCGGACGCGGAAAAGAAAACCATCCGGCTCGACGTCATACTCGACTTCGAGCTGGAGGATCGGCAGAAAACGTTTGAAGAGATCCGGCGGCAGGTACAGGAGGCTTTTCCGGATTTCACGATACATATGGTTCTGGATATTGATTTTTAAAAAGGAGAGAAAAACATGGACGAACAAAACAGACAGGCGGCGGAAAACCTTTTGGAGAAGATCAAAGAGCTGGTCAAGGAGGGCGGCGCATCGCGCGTGCTGCTGATGCGTAACGGCGACGTTCTGCTGAACCTCTCCCTCAATACCGGCATCATCGGCGCGGTCGTCGGATTGTCCGCCGCACCGTTCGCCGTGCTGACGGCGGCGCTCGTTTCCTTCGGCATGGACTGCGAAGTCATGATCGAAAAGGCAGACGGCTCGATGTGGAGCCTGCGCGATACGGACGTCGGCTACAAGCTGGAAGAGATCAAATACACGGTCAAAGAAAAGGCGAAGGATTTTTTCCATAAGGCCTGACAAAACGGAGGACTGAACAGGGCTGCCGCAAGTAGGAAAAACCTACCGCGGCAGCCCTTTGTTTTTTGAAAGCATCACAAAAAACGCGGATCGCCAAATACAGGTGAAACCAGCGTCATCGCGAGCGAAGCGCGGCGATCCGTTTCCGTGCGTCGTTGTTTCCCGATGAAGTTTTCGATTAAATTGTAGGGGCGGGCATGACCGCCCGTGCGTTGTTCCCCGATGTCGTTTCCGTTCGCGCATGACCGCCCGTCGCCCGTTTCCGATACCATTTCCGGCGTTGCGTTTGTCGTAAAAAACGGCGTACCGTTTCGACGTGATATTGTTTTGCTTTCGCAGGGACTGTGTTCCTGTCGGGCGGTCATGCCCGCCCCGACACACCCGCCAGTCAATATCACTACTGCTCGCCCAATAAATACTTGAACATTTCTGTTTGTCCAAACGACGCAATACTGCGTCAGAAATCCTCGACAGGCGAAAGCCTGCCTTGCGGTTTCTTCCTTGTCTTGCGCCGTTTGTCCGTCGCATAAATCATTCACGATTTTATTGGGCGAGCAGTAATGCCATATGCAAACATGTTCGCTGAGGTTAGGTGGTTTTCAACAGAACAACACTTTGTATCATCCGCACTGATAAACCTACCTGTCTCCGGGTCATAGTACCTTGACTGAAGGTAGTAGAATCCCAGCTCGTGGTCGTAGAAGTAACCGCGGTAGGTGACGGGGTTGAGGAACGCGACTTCGGCGAGCGTCTGGCTGGGCACGTTCTGCGACGCCGGAGATATTGTCATTGCGCCCCACGCGTCGTAGGTATAGTGCACGATCGGCGTGCCTGCGTCGTCCGTCACACACAACACGTCGCCCTGGATATTTTTGATGTAGTAGTAGGTGTGTTCGCCGACCGTGAAGCCGATCGGTTCCTGCGCGCTGTTGTAGAGCACGAGCACCGAATACGGCTCCGTACTGCCGGCCATCGTGACCGTATAGCCCAGCAGGCGGCAGTCGTCCGTCCAGTAGTAATCGTAGACGTCGTCCAGCTCG
>JAFSYP010000048.1 GCA_017449935.1 Clostridia bacterium | reverse complement strand
TTCGTGACGATCCGCCTGGCGGACGGCACAACGCAGACGCTGTACAGCAGCACCTGGTCCGAGCTCATCACCCCGTAAGCAAACCCCATAGGCCCATAACAACCCAACAAGCCCGGCAGACCAAACGGCCTGCCGGGCTTTTGACGCGGCGAACAGAACGGTATGGACATCCGCGCAGATACATGTTATACTAAATATATTAAGGTTTCATTGGACATCGGATCGTGTGGGAAAGGGTGGAAAAACAGATGAACGGAAAACGAGTATGCTGCTTTGCTCTGGCTGTCCTGTTTGTGATATTGTGCACATCTTGCGGCCGGACAAATCCGACGATCGTCGAAGGTTCCGCAGACGATCGACCGGACGACGTACCGTCTGTATCTGTTACGGCGGAGAGCTTTTCGGTTATTCCGGAGCAGTCGGCAACAACCGCAATTCAGACCTCATCGCCTGCGGGCAACGGTTCGCACGGGCTGGAACCGGAGCAGGAGGATCTGGACCTTTTGGGCAATATTCTGTTCTGGGGATCGTTCTTCTCGAGGGACTACGACAGCGAAAAAGGCGATATTCTGGATTATATATGGGCAAGCGGCGCATTGGCGATCGGCATGGAGGCGTACGGCTTGCTGCGCGAGGGCGATAACTATGAGCACTGCGAATACTACGTCGGTACCGGCCGTATTCGCGGCGGAACCGATCCGCGCGGTTATTACGCCACGTCCTGTTACAGAAAGATCCGTGCGGATGTAATGGAGTATTATTTGGAAAACGTGTTCCATAATTATTCCTATTCGCAGGCGCGGGAAAAGCATCAGAAGCTGTATGACACGGGCGAGGAGGTCTGCTGCTATTATTACGAGGACGGCTGGTACTATTTCCTTTGCGAGCATTACGGACTGGAGGATATCAGCGCCCGTGTACGGAAGTATGATGCGCAGCCGAACGGGCGCTATCTGGTCACGGTCGATCTTGTGGGCATGGAATACGGAGACGATGGTATATCCGATTCCGATCCGATCACGACTTTACAGGCGGACGCCGCGCTGACGATGAAGGACGGCCGTCGGCTGTGGACGATTTACAGCACGAAGATCACCTATCAGAGCATGTCGGCCGACGAGGAGCCGTAACGGACCGTTTTCTTTACAATTCTTAAAAAAATACTTGACAACACGGGTATACTGTGGTAGAATCACTAACACAATAAAGCAGAACAGTTCTGTTCTCACCTACGCGGTTCCGTCCGACGTATGGTCTATACGATACGCACGTGCGCATTTTGCGTGCACGGTATCCTGTGGATCGGCGCGGACAGTTTCTGTCCGTGCTTTAATTTTTCATGAAAGAACTTTTGGAGGTGTTTGACCATCGCTATCAAAGAACTGCAGATCAATGACGCGATCCGGGACAAGGAAGTCCGTCTTATTTCAGACGAGGGCGAGCAGCTGGGCATCATGTCCAGCGAGGAGGCTCTGAAAATTGCCGAGAGCCGCAATCTCGATCTTGTCAAAATTGCGCCGAACGCAAAGCCGCCTGTCTGCAAGATCGTAGACTACGGAAAGTATCGCTTTGAAATGGCAAAGCGTGAAAAGGAAGCGCGTAAGAATCAGCACGTCATTGAGACCAAAGAGATTCGTCTTTCTTTGAAAATCGATACGCACGACTTTGAAACGAAGGTCGGACATGCCAAGAGATTTCTTGAGAGCGGCAACAAGGTCAAGGTTTCGATCCGATTCCGCGGGCGCGAAATGGCGCATCCGGAGATCGGCACCAAAACCATGGAACGGTTTGCCGAGGCCTGCGCGGAATGGGGCACGGTGGCGAAGCCTGCCAAGCTCGAAGGCCGCCAGATGCTGATGTTCCTGTCCGCCAAGCCCAACAAGTAATTTATTAAGGAGGAATCCCAAATGCCTAAAATCAAAACCCACAGCGGCGCCAAGAAGCGCTTCAAGCTCTCCAAGAACGGCAAGCCCATCCGCGGCCACGCCTACAAATCGCACATCCTGACCAAGAAAACCACCAAGCGCAAGAGAAACCTGCGCAAGACATCTGTTGCGGACGTTACGAACCAGAGACAGATCAAGCGTTTGATTCCTTACAAATAATAACACCGACTGACCTATACTAATATTTCGGAGGTACTATCTCATGGCTCGTATCAAGGGCGCAACAATGACGCGCAAAAGAAGAAATAAAGTTCTCAAGCTCGCCAAGGGTTACTATGGCTCGAAGAGCAAGCTGTTCAAGACCGCGAAGCAGGCCGTCATGAAGTCCGGCCAGTATGCCTATATCGGCCGCAAGCAGAAGAAGCGCGATTTCCGCCGTCTGTGGATCACCCGCATCTCCGCTGCCTGCAAGCTCAACGGTATGAATTATTCCACCTTTATGAACGGTCTGAAGAAGGCGGACATCGCCCTCAACCGCAAAATGCTGTCCGAGATCGCCATCGCCGATCCCGCGGCGTTCACCGCGCTGACCGAAAAAGCGAAGGCTGCCCTGAAATAAGGCGCCGACCAACAGAACACGAGGGACTGTATTCAGGGGCAGAAGGCTGACTCTACCATGCAATACAGTTCCTTTCATTTTCCGAAATGCAGTTGAAAGAATCGAGCGACGTGCTGACCAGCCGCGCCAATGCGCTGGTCAAGCAGATGACCGCCGTGCGCAAGAGCGCGCGCGAGCGCAGAGAAAACGGGACGTTTTTTCTGGAAGGGGCAAGACTGTGCGCGGATGCGGCAATATCCGGCACGGTCGTTTTGGTCTGTCTGTACACGCAAGAAGCGGCGCAGAAATACGCCGATCGGCTCGCGGCGGTTCTTTCGTGCGCCGAAAAAACGCAGCGTATTTCCGGAGAGCTCGCCGGCTATCTGTCTGAAACGCAGAATCCGCAGGGCGTCTTCTGCCTGTGCCGGATGCGCACGCCGCAAACGCGGATCGATCCGACCGGAAAGTACATCGCGCTCAGCGACGTGCAGAATCCGGACAATCTCGGCGCGATCAGCCGGACGGCGGAGGCGCTGGGCGCTTCCGGCATGATCGTGGAGGGCGGCTGCGACCTGTATAACCCCAAAGCACAGCGCGCGTCCATGGGTTCGCTGCTGCGGCTGCCGATCGTGCAGACGCAGGACTTGGCGGCGCTGTTGGAGGAATGCCGTCAAAACGGGATGCGCACGTATGCGTCCACGCCGGACGCCGACGCGCTTGCGGTCACGCAGGCCGATTTTTCGGGCGGCGCCGTCTGCGTCGTCGGCAACGAGGGCGCCGGATTGCGGGACGCGCTGCTGCAATCCTGTACGCGCGTTACGATCCCCATGCGCGGCCGTGCCGAGTCGTTCAATGCGGCGGCCGCAGCGTCGATCCTCCTGTGGGAAATGATGCGGGAGGCGGCGCGATGAACACGGCCTATTGGATCTGGCTGCAGATGGCGCTGGGCGCCGGTGCACGGACGGACGCGATCCTGTCCGCATTTCCGACGGCACGCGCATTGTATGAGAGCGACGACATGACCCGCCGCGTTTCCGGCGTGCTCACGGCACGGCATATCGAAAGGCTGGAGCAGACGAAGCTGACCGACGCCGAGCGGGTTTTGGAACGCTGCCGGCGCGCGGGACAGACGGTCTGTACGCCGGAGGACGAATCGTTTCCCGACGCGCTGCGCAGCTTGCAGGATATGCCGCTCGCGCTGTATGCGCGCGGCGATCTGTCTTGTCTGCGGGACAAACTGGCGATCGCGGTCGTCGGATCCCGTCGGGCGTCGATGTACAGTCTGGACGTCGCGCGGCAACTTTGCCGGGATCTGGTTCGCGCGGGCGCGGTGATCGTCAGCGGCTGTGCGCTTGGCGTGGACAGCGCGGCGCACGCGGGCGCGATCTACGGCGGCGGCAAAACCGTCGGCGTGCTCGGGTGCGGATTGGACGCGCGGTATCTGATGCAGAATGCGGCGCTGCGTGAGGACGTTGAAAAACACGGCGCGCTGCTTTCGGAATATCCGCCCGGCGTCGAAGCGCGCGGTTCAAATTTCCCGATGCGCAACCGGATCATTTCCGGCCTGAGCGCGGGCGTGTTGGTGATCGAAGCCGGTGAAAAAAGCGGTTCGCTGATCACGGCGCGTCTTGCCGCAGAGCAGGGACGGGACGTATTCGGCGTGCCGGGAGATCTGACAAGTCTCGACTATACAGGCGTCAACCGATTGATCCGCGACGGTGCAAAGCCCGTGTTTTCGGCGCGGGACGTGCTGGCGGAATATATGTGGGTATATGACGATCTGACGCTGGAAGAATTGCAGCAGCAGCCGCTGCAGCCGGTAAAGCAGGCCGCGCCGCAGGTGCGGGAACGGTCGCAGCCAAAGCCGGAGCCCGTCGTACGGCAGCCGGAGTTTCCGCTGTCCGACGACGCCCGGGCGGTCCTTGCGCAGTTTGCGCAGCAGGCGCTGTATACAGACGATTTGGTGCGTGCCACGGGGTTCGAGCCCAATCGTGTATTTACAGCATTGACAGAGCTGGAAATTTGTGGTTTGATAAAGATGATCAACGGCAAGCGCTATATGCTTGTCTGAAGAATAGGAGCAAAACATGGCAAAACTTGTGATTGTAGAGTCGCCCGCAAAAGCAAAAAGCATCCAAAAATATCTCGGCAGCGGTTACGAGGTCACATCCTCGATGGGACACGTGCGCGATCTGCCCGCGGCCAAGCTGAGCGTGGACGTCAAAAACGACTTCGCGCCGAAATACGCGATCATCAAAGGAAAGGAAAAGTTGGTCAAGGAGCTCAAGCAGCGCGCGGCAGAGAGCGAAAAAGTCTTTCTGGCGACGGACCCGGACCGCGAAGGCGAAGCGATCTCCTGGCATCTGGCGACGATCCTCGGGCTGGATCTTTCCGAGAAGAACCGCGTTACGTTCAACGAGATCACCAAAAACGGCGTGCAGACCGGCATGGCGCATCCGCGCGCGGTCGATATGCAGCTGGTGGACGCGCAGCAGGCGCGCCGCATACTGGATCGACTGGTCGGCTATCGGCTGAGCCCCTTTGTTTCGCAGAAGATCCGCCGCGGACTGTCCGCCGGACGCGTGCAGAGCGTCGCGGTGCGGCTGATCGTGGACCGCGAGGAGGAGATCAACGCGTTCGTTCCGGAGGAATACTGGACGCTGGACGCGAAGTTCCTCAACCCGCAGCGCAAGGTGATCTCCGCCGTCTTCACGGGAGACGAAAGCGGAAAAGTGAAGATCACCAATAAAGAACAGGCCGACGCGTATCTTGCCCGTCTCGAAAACGCGGCCTATTCCGTCGCGTCCGTCAAGAAGGGCACGCGCAAAAAGACGCCGGCGCCGCCGTTCAACACGTCGTCGCTTCAGCAGGCGGCCTCGACGCGGCTGGGCTTCCAGGCGCAGCGTACGATGCGCACCGCGCAGGAGCTGTATGAAGGCGTCGACGTGGCCGGACTGGGCACGACCGGTCTGATCACCTATATGAGAACGGATTCGCTGCGTATTTCCGAGGATGCGCGCGCGCAGGCGAACGCATATATCGCCGAGGCGTTCGGCAGTAAATATCTGCCGGAGAAGCCGCGTCTGTATAAATCCCGCGCCGGCGCACAGGACGGCCACGAAGCGATCCGTCCGACCATCCCGTCGCTCACGCCCGAACGCGTCAAGAGTTCGTTGACGTCGGATCAATACAAGCTCTATTCGCTCATCTGGAAGCGCTTTATGGCCAGCCAGATGGCGCATTGTCTGCTGAACACCGTTAAGGCGGAGATATACGGCGCGAACGAAGCGGACGCGGCGGCAGGGAAATACTGCGTGTTCAGCGCGTCCGGCTATTCCGTCAAGTTCGACGGGTACACGGCGCTGTACGACGATTCGACCGACGACGAAAGAGAAGGAAAGATCCCGGAGCTGACGGCCGGCGATACGGTCCGGAACAAAGAGCTGGCGGCGAACCAGCACTTCACGCAGCCGCCGTCGCGCTATACGGAAGCGACGCTCATCAAGGCGATGGAGGAGGAGGGCATCGGCCGTCCGAGCACCTACGCCACGATCATCACGACGATCATCAAGCGCGAGTATGTCCAGAGAAGCGCAAAGCTCCTGAAGCCCACCGAGCTGGGCGAGGCGATCACGAAGCTGCTCAAGGAGCGCTTCCCGAAGATCGTCAACGTGAAATTTACCGCGCAGATGGAGTCCTCGCTCGACGACGTGGGCGCGGGCGAAGCAGATTATATCAAGATCCTGCATACGTTCTACGACGATTTTGAAAAGACGCTCGCAAGAGCCAAAGAAGATATGAAGGACGTCAAGATCACGCTTGCCGAAGATGTGACGGACACGCCGTGCGAAAAGTGCGGGCGCATGATGGTCATCAAGACCGGTCGGTTCGGACGGTTTTTGGCGTGTCCCGGTTATCCGGAATGCAAAAACGCCAAACCGCTCATCACCGAAACGAACGCCGTCTGTCCGAAATGCGGCAAGAAGGTGATCGAAAGGAAATCGCACCGCGGATTTGTATTTTACGGCTGCGAGAGCTGGCCGGAGTGCGACTTCAGCACATGGGACAAACCGACGGGAGAATTCTGCCCGAAGTGCGGCAAGTCTCTGTTCAAGAAAAAGGGCGGCGTGATCGCTTGTCCGGATGAAGCGTGCGGATATCAGAAGACTTCCTCACGCCGGAAAAAGGAAGAGAAATCGAATGCATGATTGTTTGGTGATCGGTGGAGGACTGGCCGGCGTCGAAGCGGCGGCGCAGTTGTCTGCCGCGGGGCTTCATGTTACGCTGGTGGAGATGAAGCCGGTGCGGTTTTCTCCCGCGCACAAAAGCGAGAAGCTCGCGGAGCTGGTCTGTTCCAATTCGCTCAAAGCGGAGCGGCTCGCGTCCGCGGCGGGACTTCTGAAGCACGAAATGACGATGCTCGGTTCCGTCTGCGTGCCGGCGGCGCTGTCCTGCCGGGTCCCCGCGGGCGGCGCATTGGCCGTGGACAGAGATCTGTTTTCCGAAGCGGTCACTTCGCGCATCGAAGCCGATCCGAACATCACGCTCGTGCGCGAGGAGATCACACAGATCCCGCAGGACCGCCCCGTGATCGTGGCGGCAGGCCCGCTGGCGTCGGACGCGCTGTCGGCGAGCATCCGCGAAAAATGCGGCGGTTTCCTCAGCTTTTTTGACGCCGCGGCGCCGATCGTGACGGCCGAAAGCGTCGACATGCAGAGTGCGTTCGGCGCGTCGCGCTATGACCGCGGCGGCGACGAGGATTATATCAACTGTCCGATGAACAAGGCGGAGTACGAGGCGTTTTACGAAGCGCTGGTCACGGCCGAGCGTGCGAAGCTGCACGAATTTGAAAAGGGCAAGGACATTTACGAAGGCTGTATGCCCATCGAGGTGATGGCGCAGCGCGGCGCGGACACGATCCGCTACGGCCCCCTGAAGCCGGTCGGCCTGCGCGATCCGCATACGGGACGTCGGCCGTGGGCGGTCTTGCAGCTGCGGCGCGAAAACGCCGCCGGCACGCTGTACAATCTGGTCGGGTTCCAGACGAACCTGAAGTTTTCCGAGCAGCAGCGGGTGTTTTCCATGATCCCCGCGCTGCATGACGCGGAATTCGTGCGCTACGGCGTGATGCACCGCAACACATTTTTGGATGCGCCGCGGATACTGAACGCCGATTTTTCGACGAAGGAGAATCCCCTGCTCTACTTCGCCGGACAGATCACCGGCGTGGAGGGCTATATGGAATCGGCGGCGTCCGGTCTGCTGGCGGGCAAGAATCTGGCACGGCGCCTGCAGGGCAGAGAGCCGTTTATTCCGCCGGAGGAAACGATGCTCGGCGCGCTGTGCCGCCATGTGAGCGAGGACAACCGGAATTATCAGCCGATGGGCGCGAATTTCGGCATCCTGCTGCCGCTGCCGGAACGCATCCGCGACAAAAAAGCACGCTATGAAGCGATCGCGGCGCGCGCCGTACAGGCGATGCAGCGGGCGATCGACGAGGACCGATAAGGAGAGAGAGCATGGTACTGGACAAAATCATCGCACTGGTGGCCGAACAGTTCCGGTTGGACGAGGACGAGCTTTCGGAGGACACGTCCTTCGAGGAGATCGGCGCGGACGATATGGATATTGCCGATCTGGTTCTGGCGGTGGAGGACGCGTTTGAGACGGAGATCAGCATCGAGGAAGCGAACGCGCTGAAAACGATCGGCGATCTGACGGACTTGGCGGAAAAAGCATGGAGCGCGGGAGAATAAGATGGCGGAGAGTATTCAACAATTGCAGGAAAAGATTCAATATACTTTTCGGGACCCGGAGCTTCTGCATCGTGCGCTGTCGCATTCGTCCTACGTCAACGAACGGCAGAACGAGCATCAGAGCAACGAACGGCTGGAGTTTTTGGGCGACTCGGTGTTGGGATTTATCACGGCGGAGTATTATTACTCCCAGTTCAAAGCGTACCCCGAAGGGGATCTGACGAAGCTGCGCGCGGCGATGGTGTGTGAAAAATCGCTGTGCGGCTTCGCGCAGGAATTGGGGCTTGGAGCGTATCTGCTGCTCGGCAAAGGCGAGCTTTGCACCGGCGGACGGGAACGTCCGTCTATTCTGGCAGACGCGTTCGAGGCGCTGATCGCGGCGATCTATCTCGACGGCGGCATCGACGAGGCGCGGCGGTTCGTGCTGCGCTATGTGCGCAAGGCCGCCGGCACGCCCGGCGCATTCCACGATTATAAAACGAAGCTGCAGGAGATCATTCAGAAGAACCCCGAAGAGAGCGTGGAGTACGTCCACGTCGGAGAAAGCGGTCCGGATCACGACAAGCGGTTCTCGGTCGAGGTACATCTGAACAGCAACGTCATCGGGCGCGGCGTCGGCAAGAGCAAGAAGCTGGCCGAGCAGGAAGCGGCGCGCGAGGCGCTGACGCTGATGGGAATCAAACTGTAAGAGGAAATCTTTATGTTTCTGAAATCATTGGAGCTGCAGGGTTTTAAATCCTTCCCGGACAAGACGGTCCTGCAATTCGGGGAAGGCATAACCGCCGTCGTCGGGCCGAACGGGTCCGGCAAGAGCAATATTGCCGACGCCATACGCTGGGTGCTGGGCGAGCAGTCGACCAAGACGCTGCGCGGCTCGCGTATGGAGGACGTGATCTTCGGCGGCACGCGCATCCGCAAGGCGCAGGGCTTTGCGGAGGTGACGCTGCATCTGGACAATGCCGATCGCGCGCTTGCCGGCTGCGACAAGGACGAGGTGTCCGTCGGCCGGCGCTATTACCGTTCGGGCGAGAGCGAATACCGTCTGAACGGCGAAACGGTACGTCTGCGGGACATCAACGAAATGTTTATGGATACGGGCCTCGGGCGCGACGGCTATTCCATGGTGTCGCAGGGACGTGTGGCGGAGCTGATCTCTTCCCGCAGTTCGCAGCGGCGCGATATGCTCGAAGAAGCGGCGGGGATCTCCGCGTTCCGGTACCGCCGTCAGGACGCGACGCGCAAGCTCGATCAGGCGGAGGAGAATCTCGTGCGTCTGCGCGACATCCTCGCAGAGCTCGAGAGCCGCGTCGGCCCGCTGAAGGTCCAGAGCGAAAAAGCGCAGAAATTCATCGTACTGGCCGCCGAGCGCAAGGAGCTGGAGATCGGTCTGTGGCTGCATACGATCAAGCGCTCGCGCGAGGGATTGAAGACGCAGGAGCAAAAGATCGCGCTGGCCGAGGCGCAGTACAACGAAACGGAATACGCGCTGCGGGGGATCGAGGACGAGATCGAGCAGGTCATCGCCGCGGCGCAGGAAATGACCGTGGAGATCGAGCGCATCCGCGGCGAAGCGGCCGCGCTGGAAGAACAGGCCGCCCGCGTTCAGGGCGAAGCGGCCGTGCGGCAGAATACGATCGAACATAACTGCGCGAACATCACGCGCATTCAAAAAGATATGGAGCAGTCGGACGCGGACGCGGCGACGGTCGACGCGCAGATCGAACAGACGAAAGCAGAGATCGACACGCTCCGGCAGCAGACCGCCGACAAGCAGGAAGCGCTGGAGGAAGCGATCCGCAGCATCGGCGCCGTGCGCGACGAGAACACGGAAAACGCGCAGAAAACGGCGGCGCTCTCGCAGGAGCTGGCCGACAGGACGTCGGCGCTGTCCGAAAAGCGCATCGCCCGCTCGACGGCGCAGTCCTCCGTCGAGGAGATTCGCACGCGCAGCCGCAACATCGACGCCGTGCTGCAAAGCCGCGGCACGCTGCTCGACGACATCCGCGCGGAAAAAGAAGAGTGCGCCGACGCGCTGCGCGAGTTGAACACGCAGGTGCAGGAGCTGCAAAATTTTGTGGCGGGACATCAGCTGCGCGCGAAGGGCCGCCGCGAAAAGACCGAAGCGCTCAAGGAACAGATCGACGCGCGCGCGCTCGAGCTGCACCAGAAGCTCGCCCGCGCCAAGATGCTGGAAGAGCTTGAGAAAAACATGGAGGGCTATTCGGGCGCCGTGCGCACGGTGATGAAAGAAGTGCGCCGCGGCACGCTGCGCGGCATCCACGGCACGATCTCGCAGCTCATCTCCGTAGAAGAAAAATACGCCGCCGCCATCGAAACGGCGTTCGGTGCATCCATACAGTTTTTGGTCACAGATAACGAGACAGACGCCAAACGCGCGATCGCTTTCCTGAAAGAAAACCGCGCGGGACGCGCGACGTTCCTGCCCATGAGCGCGATCCGTGCGCGGGAATTTTCCGTGGACGGACTGGAGGATCAGCTCGGCTTCGTCGCGATGGCGCAGGAGCTGGTGACCTACGATCCGCAGTATGACGACGTCATCCGCGACCAGCTCGCAAAAACGGCGGTCGCCGAGGACCTCGACAGCGCGATCGCGATCGCGAAAAAATTCAAATACAACTTCAAGATCGTCACGCTGGACGGACAGATGATCCATCCGGGCGGCTCCATGACGGGCGGCTCGCGCGGACAGAACGCAGGTTTCCTGAGCCGGTCGAACGAGATCGAAAAGCTGCGGGCCGCCGCTGCGCAGCTGCAAAAGAAAAACGACGCCGACGAAGAAAAGCTGCGCGCAATGACCGAAGAGCTTTCCGCGGTGGAGGCCGATCTGAGCGGTGCAGACGCGGATCTGCAGCGCACACAGGAAGCGCGCATCCGCAAGGAGGGCGACCTGCATCTGATCGAAGACAGGGAAGCGTCTGTGTCCGGCGCACTGAACGAGCTGCGTGAGGAGCGCGCGCGCAACGACGCGCGGATCGGGGAGCTGCAAAAGCAGATGCAGACGCTCGACGTGGAGATCACTGAGCAGATGCGGCAGATGGACGCCGTGCAGGATACGCTGGGCGCGCTCGGCAAGGACAAGCAGGCGCTGGAAGAAAAACGCGAGAGCCTCGCGGCCATGGAATCGGAGATCCATCTGGCGATCCTCGCGTTCCAGAAGGATATAGAAGCCAAGCAGGAAGTGATCGCGTCCTGCGTGCGCGCAAAGGAGACGCGCGCAGACCGTCTGCAGCAGATGCAGGCGGAGATCGACGGCATCGAAGAAGAAAATACCGCGATCGCCGCCGAGATCGCGGCGCTGAACGCACAGGCCGAGGCGCTGCACGCGCAGTCGGCCGAAGGGCTCGCGCAGATCGATCAATGTACGGAAAAGCGCACCGAAGCCGAAGCGCGCAACACCGAGCTTCGCGCCGAGGAGAGGCAGAAGAATTCGGTCAAGGAAAACTTAAGCGGCGAGCTGGCACGTCTGCAGGAGCGCCGGGACGCGATGGAGAACGATCTGGAGAGCGCACGAATGAAGCTGTACGACGAGTATCAGCTCACACTGCGCGAAGCGGAGGAGCTGGGGATCACGGTCGAGGACCCCGCCGCGTCGCGCCGCAGCTTGCAGGAAGTGCGCAACAAGATCCGCGCGTTGGGCAGCGTCAACGTCGGCGCGGTCGAGGAATACCGCGAAGTTTCCGAGCGGTACGAGTTCATGCGCGGACAGATCACCGATATTGAAAAATCCAAAGAAGAGCTGCTCACGCTCATCGGCGACCTCACCGGCAAGATGTCGGAACGCTTCCGCGAGCAGTTCAAGCGCATCAACGTATATTTCGGCGAGACGTTCGCCGAGCTGTTTGACGGCGGCAAAGCGGAGCTTGTCCTCGACGATCCGTCGCTGCCGTTGGAATGCAACATCAGCATCCGCGTGCAGCCGCCGGGCAAGAACGTGCAGAACATCGATCTGCTCTCCGGCGGCGAGAAGGGGCTTTCCGCCATCGCGTTGCTGTTTGCGATCCTGAAGGTTTCGCCCGCGCCGTTCTGTGTGTACGACGAGGTCGAAGCGGCGCTGGACGACGTGAACGTCACGCGCTACGCGCAGTATGCGCGCCGCATGACGCGCAATACGCAGTTCATCCTTATCACCCACCGCCGCGGCACGATGGAGGAGGCGGACATCCTCTACGGCGTAACCATGCAGGAAGAAGGCGTTTCCAAGCTGCTGGAGCTGAAGACCGCCGAGATGGCGAAGCGGTTGGGCGTCCATTAAAGGAGGAGGCTGTATGGCCAAGTATTTGATCGTCAATGCGGACGACTTCGGGCTTTGCCGTTCGGCCAACGAAGCGGTCGAGGAACTGTTTAACGAGGGGAAGCTCAAATCCTCCACCGTGATGCTGATGGCGCGCGATGCCGACGAAGCGGTGCGCTTTGCGATCGATCATCCGCAGTACCCGATCGGCGTGCATCTGACGATGACGAGCGAGTGGCCGAATTACCGCTGGAAGCCGCTGACCGACGGGAAATCGCTTGCGGACGCGGACGGCTTCATGTGGAGGACCAGCAAAGAAGTCTGTCAGCACGCGAAGCTCGACGAGTTGGAGGCGGAGATCCGCGCGCAGGTCGACCAAGCGCATTCGATGGGGATGCATCCGTCACACCTCGACAACCATATGGGCTCTTTGTACGGACACCAGACCGGACGGTTCTCGATCCTCAAAATGACGCTGCGCGTCTGCGGAGAATACGGCTATGCCTTCCGGATGTTCACATCAACTGACAAACGGCTGTGTCCGCGCGGCGTGCCGTATCCGATTTTCCGGACGCTGGCGGTGCCGTCGCGTATCTGGAGCCGCCGTTTCGGCGTGACGCTGCCGGATTATCTGATCTTCCCCGACTGGACGGCGGATCTGATGCAGAGCTATGCGCATTACCGCGAAACGATCCTGCGCATCTGGACTGACATTCCGGACGGCGTGACGGAGACGTTCGTGCATCCGTGTGTCGAGTCGGACGAGATCAAGTCTTTTATGGCCTGGTGGCGCAACCGCGTGTGGGAATACGATCTTTTAAAGGATCCCGAAACGCACGAATATCTGGCCGACCACGGCGTACAGATGATCAGCTTCCGGGAACTGTGCGAGATGAAGAAGAAATGAGGATACGATGAAAAAACTGCTTTTCCTGCTTGCGCTGCTGCTTTTGTGCACAGCCTGCGGCAAGCAGCAGCCGCCGGCGGTGATCGCCGGAGACGCCGAGGAGACGGAGGTCTCTTATATCGACCTCGATCAGCCGATCTCTGCGCAGGCGACGCCCGAAACGGACGCTGTCGCCTGCAAGACGCTCGAAAAGGACGGCAAAATGTACGGCTTTGAGCTGCGGTTTCCGAAGACGCTGGACGTCGACGAGATGCTGCGCAGCGAACAGAATTATTATTTCGGCGTGCTGCAAAACGGCAAAAAGAAGCTGGCGGTGCCGATGGAGGAGATCCGTATTCTGCCGGACGTGACGACGAAGGAGCTCGTCGCGACGCTGCTTGTGCCGCAGGGCGAGAAGCTGTCCGGCGGGAAATGGACGGTTTCTTTCTATGTTTCCGCGCGGGAAGGCAGCGCCGCCGACGCGCTGTTCGCGGCGGAAAAAGAAGTCGATATTTCCTAAATAAGAAATATGCTGCCGCTTGCGGGACGGTTTTCGGAAAAAATTCCGCTTTCGACCGAAGAAAAATCTAAAAACACTTGCAATACAGGCGTTTTTGGTATAAAATTGATTAGTAATCTTCAAGACCGGAGGAATAATAATTATGGTATCAGCAGGCGATTTCAGAAACGGCGTGACTTTCGAGATGGAAGGTCAGGTTTATCAGATCATCGAATTCCAGCACGTCAAGCCCGGCAAGGGCGCCGCGTTCGTGCGCACCAAGCTGCGCAACGTGATCGGCGGCGCTGTCGTGGAGCGCACGTTCAGCCCGACGGATAAGTTCCCCACGGCGTATATCGAGCGCAAGGATATGGAATACTCCTACAACGACGGCGACCTGTTCTATTTCATGGACCCCGAGACCTACGACATGGTGCCCATCAACCGCAGCGATCTGCCCGACTCCTTCAAATTCGTGAAGGAAAACTTTGTGTGCCGCATCCTGTCCTATAAGGGCAACGTGTTCGGTCTGGAGCCGCCCACGACCGTGACGCTCGCCGTCACGCAGACCGATCCCGGCTTTGCCGGCAACACCGCGACGAACGCGACCAAGCCCGCGACGCTGGAGACCGGCGCGGAAGTGAAGGTCCCGCTGTTCATCAACGAGGGCGAGGAAATCATCATCGACACCCGCACCGGCGAATATCTCAGCCGCGCGTAAGGTATTAAACGATCAGGAGGCAACCGCCATGACATTGACTGAAAAAGCCGCGTACCTCAGAGGCCTTGCAGAGGGTCTGGGACTGGACGCGGAAAAACCCGAAACCAAAATGTTCAACGCCATTATGGACGTGCTCGACGATCTGGCGCTGACCGCGTCCGATATAGAGGACAGCGTCGCGCTCATCAACGAGCAGCTTGACGCCGTGGACGAAGATCTGGACGAGCTGGAGTCTTACGTCTACGACGAGCTGGACGACGAGGACGACTACTTCGACGAGGACGACGTGTTTGAGGTCGAGTGCCCCAACTGCAAGGAGATCATCTGCGTCGACAGCGACATTTTAGAGGAAGGCTCCATCAACTGCCCCAACTGCAACGAGCTGCTGGAGTTCGAGGTCGAGGAAGACGACGAGGACGACGCAGAGGACGAATAAGCTGTCTTTTATCCAGGACCCGGAGCACACTGGCTTCGGGTCTTGATTGTTTTAAAGAAAAAGCAAAGTTTCTGTAAAAAAACAGAAAATCGCTTGCAAAAGGCTGCCGGAACGTGTATGCTTTTTTTGTACAATAAACGCGAGGTTTGAAGTCATGGCCGAGACGAAACGAATCAACATATTGGTCACGCTGGACGCGAACTACATTTTCCCCTTGCGGGTCATGCTGCATTCGCTGCTCCTGGCGGACGAGGACGTCTGCTATACCGTATATGTTGCGCACGCTTCCCTGACGCAGGCGGACCTCGCGCAGATCCGGTCCGGCGTTCCCGAGGCGCGGTGTACGATTTGTCCGATCGAAGTCTCGCCGCAGCTTCTTGCGGACGCGCCGGTGCTCAGGCGGCTGTCCACGGCGACGTATTATCGCCTGCTCGCGCCGTCTTTTTTGCCGCCGGAGGTGGACAGGATCCTCTATCTCGATCCCGACATTACCGTGCTGCGCTCGCTTTGGTCGCTGTATTCGATGGATATGCAGGGTATGTATCTCGCGGCCGCCGCACATCTGCGCGGCGTGATGGACTGGATCAACCGCAAACGGCTGCGCGTCCGGGAAAACGCGGAATACCTGAACGCGGGCGTTTTGCTTATGGATGTGCGCAAGCTCCGCGCGCTGGACAACACGGCGCAGATCTTCGATTTTGTCCGCACCCATGCACGGCTGCTGTTCCTCGGCGATCAGGACGTGATCAACGTACTGTACGACGGCCATGTTCTGTTCTTTGACACGCGGATCTATAATCTGGACGAGCGTGTGTTCCGCGGATTGCGCAGGCGCAAAGGATGTGATTTGCAGTGGGTGCGGGACCATACGGCGATCCTGCATTACAACGGCAGAAAAAAGCCGTGGAACCTGCCGTATAACGGGCAGCTCGGCGAGTTTTTCTTCGCGTGCCGCGCCGACATGGAGGCAGGGAGCGGAGAGACTCTATGAAACACAGCGACGCAAAATCATCGCGAACGATTCTGCGCATACTCAGTCTGGCGGCACTGCTGGGCGTCGTATGCGCGTGTGCGTTTCTGTACTTTCACTACGGAAAAACGCTGGTCGGACTCCTTGAGGATACCGACCGGTTCAAAGCGTGGATCGGCCGCTTCGGGCCGTGGGGCGCGGTCGTGTTCACGGCGGTGCGGACGGCACAGACTGTGGTCAAGTTTATCCCGGCGGAACCGCTGGAGATCGGCTCCGGACTGGTATTCGGCGCGTTCGGCGGGACCGCGCTTTGTTTGCTGGGCAGCGTGCTCGGCTCCGTCGTCATTCTGTTTCTGTCGCGCAAGCTCGGCACACGCGTGCTGGAGCTGTTCCGTCTGGAAAACAAGCTGCAGTCCATGCGCTTTTTGCAGGATCGGAAAAAGCGGAACCTGCTGCTGTTCGTGATCTTCCTGATCCCCGGCTCGCCGAAGGACGTCATCACGTATTTTGTCGGACTGACGGACGCCAATCTGATCGAATTTATGATTCTCGGTTCGATCGCGCGCATCCCGTCGATCGTCTCTTCGACGATCTGCGGCGCGTTTTTGGGCCAAAAGAATTTCCCGCTTGCGCTCGGCATTTTTGCCGCAACGACCGTGCTGAGCATCCTCGGCGCCGTCGCATACAAAAAGATCGCCGCCCGCTATGCGCAGCACAAAGACCGCGACGAATCGCCGCAGGAAGATGAAATGTAAACGAAAAAACAACCGCCGCAGCTGACGGAAAGTCAACTGCGGCGGTTGTTTTTTTGCTGCATTACAAATACTTGTCCAGTATCGCCTGCATCTGGTCGTTTGCGTCGGAGATGAACAGCCAGACGTAAAGGCCCTTCGACTGCACGCTGCATTTCTGGATCATCGCGTACTGCTCGGGCAGATAATTCTGCATTTCGGTCGCCGCGTTTTTCAGAGAGGTTTGCAGACATTCCGTGATCGACTGCACATCCTGTGCGCTCGCGGCGTGAACGAGGATGACCTCCTCCTTTTCGTAGCCGTTGGCGTTGACGCAAGCCGCGGCGTCTTTGTACCAGGCGGACTCAAGGCCGAAGAAATCCATCAGGTCGTCGATCGTGAGCTTCATCATATCCGGCAGCTCCACGGTGTCCAGGATCTCGGTCAGAACGGTATCCAGCGGGATCGGCTCGCCTTCTTCGACCACGGCGGCGCTCGTCGATTCCGCGGGGGCGGTCGATGCGTTCCCGCAGCCTGCCGCGCTCAGCAGCAGAACGGCAAAGAGGATCAGGGCGATTGTTTTTTTCATGGCAATACCTCATTTCAATCTTCTGTTCCGCAGAAGGTTTTTTGCAAATAATCTGACCACGCGGCCGAGCCTGTGTTGTTCATGTGGATACCCATACCCTCCGGGTCGCCGCAATAGCTGCTGTTCAGGTGGCCGGTCTCGTCGGCGAGGACGTGGTAAATGTCCACGTATGTGTAGCCGCGTTCTCTGCAGACCTGCTGCAGATACGCGTTGAAATATTGGACGCGTTCGTTGGTGAAGTTGCCGTGTTCCATGCCGTTCATGATCGGCGTGACGGACTGGACATAGATCGAAACGGAGGGATTCTGATCCATGATCCGATCCAGGATCGAGGTGACGCTGTTTTTCCAGGTGCTTTCCCCGTATCCGGCGAAGTCGTTCATGCCCAGCATGATGAAGGCTTTCTTGGCGCCGCAAAGACGGACGCCGTCCTCGATCGTGACCTTCGAGCCTTTATACGTGGGATGCATACTGTCCGGGCCCACCGGCTGGAGCGCGTTGGTATAACTCATGCTGCCGCAGCAGAGGAATTCCGCCGCGCCGAGACATTCGTTCCCGCGGTTGCGCTGCAGCGTCGTATAGTTGCGCAGGCCCATCGTGACGCTGTCGCCGATCAGGACGGCGTCGTCAAAGAACGCGGGATCTGGCTCGTCGAGGGGATTGGCTCTGTTTTCGCGCAGCTCCCGGAAACGCTCCGCCAGCGACTTGCGCGTCGACTGCACGGCGTCGTTCGCGGCGGTCGTTGCGGCGGTCGTCGAAGGAGCGGTCGATTCGGTGGCATAAGCCGTGGTATATCCGGCCGTCGTCTCCGTCGACGGGATCACGGCGTAAGAGGACGTGCTTTCGCCCTCCGCGGAAACGTCCGTTTCCGTCCCGGATTCGGACACGGAGGCAGATTCAGCGACAGGCGCGGAAGACGACGCGCTCTCCGTCGAGGGGAGCGTGGAAGAAGCGCCGGTCGGCGCGGCCTCACGCAGACAGCCGCAGAAGAAGCAAAGGATAAACAACAGAACGCCTGCGGCCGCGAGTTTTCTTTTCATAAGCATCCGTCCCTCTGAGATAACGATTCTTTATCAGTATAGCATCATGCCGTATGAAATTCAATAATAAAAATGAAAAATCATCTGAAATTGCATCAGAATAACCTTTGAAAGCAAAGACTGCTTTATCAGGTCAAATATTCCATATACGGGATCAGTTTACGCTTGGCTTCCTTGATCCGCGTCGGTATTTTTGATTCGGAAAGAAGAAGCTCCTTGTTTTGTAAGACCAATGCGTTGAGTTCCTCATTCTCTGTTTGAAAGAAACCTCCGCACAGAGTGGATATCACGCCGAGCGTTTTTGTGCCGCTCTTTTTGAATTCTATAATGATTTTTTTTAGGCCCTCGATCCCGACGACGGTTCCTTCCCCGAAAGTTTTGTGCGTGACCTTGAGCCCCGGAGCAAGCAATTGTCGGATGGAATCCAGTACTTCAGTCAGCGTCCGTTCTTGTTCAATTACCCGATCATAAGCAGCTTTGAGTTCTTGCGCCTTCTGCACTTTTTCGGTGAAGAGCTTTCTTTCTTTTGCCGGTATGGACTCGAAAGAGATCCCATGAAACAACCCGTATACGGTGCTGCAATATATCAAATCAAAGCAAAGAATATGTTTTTCTGTGTCCGGGTGAAAGCGATCCGCATTTGCAAATACCCGTGTGTCAAAGCGGCTTGCGTCTGTTTGCAGCAGCTCGGAAGACGCCTTGATTCGCGCAACCACTTCGTCACACATGCGATAATAGATATCCAGACGCGTGTTTTCCCCGCTTCCCCAATCCTCCATAAACTCTATGCAGTCCGCAAACCTTTTGGCCTGATCGTACTTGTACAGATAATTGTGGTCGGGATCGTATAAAAAGATATATCCCGAAACAGAATGAAAATCGTCGTTGTATAAAAAGCTCTCGGGGTAATACCGATCACGCAGCGTATGGCTTTTTTGTAAAAAATCCCGAATCTTATTTTGCTTTTCCAAAACGCTCCCGCCGTCTTCGGCATACAGATCCGAAAACATCCGGCGCACCGTTTCCGGCTCGCGCTTTGAAAACTCCACCAGCCCGCCAAACGGCTGCGTGTAGTTGTCGATCAGGTTTTCCGAGAGCTTCTTGGCCGCAGAAAGGGCTTTCGGCAAATCCTCATCCGAAGCGGATAATGCCGCGTCCATCATGGCGCGGAATCGGCCGGCGATCTCCCACTTGTAATACTCCCGATAATCCTTGTTGTTGATATACTCGAACTTTTCGATATAATGCGCAACGATCTGATTGAAGTGTGTGCCGTTCATACCGTTATTCTTCTATTCTTCCCTTCGCCGCAAGTCAGGTTACATTGTTCTTTTTATTTATATTACCACATTCTTTCGAACGCAGCAAGCCATTTTTGCGAAGGCGGCGAAACACGACAAAAATTTATCTTGAAACGTGACGGCATCTATGGTACACTATATTATGTATATTTATGTGCAAACAGGAGGCTGTGCCAAGATGTCACAAACCCGAACCGTCCGTTCGCCAGAATCCCGCACCGGGATCCGCTCGCTGGTGTACGAAAACCGCTTTTGCCTGCTGGCGTTTTTCTGCGCGACGATCCTGATGCTTTTGGTTTTTTATTGCTTCGACATGCTGCCGATCTTCGGTTCGGACGGCGACGTCACGATCCTGCGCATGGATCTGTACCACCAGTACGGTCCGTTGTTTGCGGAGCTGTACGAGCGGGTGAAGCATGGGCGCAGTCTGCTCTACTCCTGGAACACGGGCATGGGCGGTTCGTTCCTCGGGAATTTTTACAACTATCTCGCAAGTCCGCTGCTTGTGACGATCTTCCTGTTCAAGCATGTGGATCTGCCGGACGCGATCGCGCTGATGGTGCTTTTGAAGGCAGCGTTCGCCGCCGCGTTTTTTACCTACTATCTGCGCAGATCGCACGGCCGCAGCGATCACATTACGGCGGCGTTCGGCGTACTGTATGCGTTTTGCGGGTTCTTTATCGCGTACTACTGGAACGTGATGTGGATCGACGCAATGGCGCTGTTCCCTCTGGTAATTCTGGGTATCGAGCGCATCATTGAAAACAGGAAGTTCCTGCTCTATACCGTCACGCTGACGGTCATTATGATCTCCAACTACTACATGGCGATGATGGTCTGCATCTTCTCCGTGCTGTATTTCCTTGTGCGTTTTTTCTCCGTCTATGCGATCACCGCGAAATATGACGAAAAGAGCAGGCGCTTTTCTCTGCGCAATTCCCGCTTTCTGATGGGCGGCGCGACGTTTGCGTTCGCGTCGGTCGCATCGGCGCTGCTGGCGCTGTTTGCGCTGCTGCCGACCGTGTTCATCCTGCGCACATGCTCGGCGACGTCCGGTACGTTCCCGTCGGATTTCAAGATGTACTACGACGTTTTCGACTTCCTTGCCAACCATCTGGCGAGCGTGGACCCGACGATCCGTTCCAGCGGCACGGACGTGCTGCCGAATGTGTACTGCGGCGTGCTGACCGTGATGCTGATCCCGCTGTATCTGCTGTCCAAAACGATCAAGCTGCGGGAAAAGGTCGCGTATGTGCTGCTGCTGGCTGTGCTGTATTTTTCCTTCAACGTCAACTTTGCCAACTATGTCTGGCACGGCTTCCATTTCCCGAACGATCTGCCGTACCGCTTCTCGTTCATGTACTCGTTCATCCTGCTGACGATGGCGTTCCGCGCGATCGTGCGCATCCGGGAATTCTCCGGACGCGAGCTGCTGCTGGTCGGCATCGGGATGATGGCGTTTATCGTTCTTGTGCAAAAGATCGGGTCCAAAAACGTGACCGACAATACGGTGCTGATCAGTCTGGCGTTTGCGTTTCTCTATACGCTGACGCTGGCCGCGCTGCGCAATCCCCGTCTGCGCGCGTCTTCCGTGGCGCTGCTGCTGCTGTGCTGCGTTGTGTCCGAAGCGGCGATCGCCGACACGGACAACTATTCCATGAACCAGACCAAAGGCAATTATTCCGGCGACTATGAGGATTTCAAGGGCGTAAAGTCGATGCTGGACAGGCTGTACGGCGGGCAGATGTACCGCATGGAGCTGGCGGATCTGCGCACGCGCATGGACCCCGCGTGGTATGATTACAACGGTCTGTCCACGTTCTCATCCATGGCGTCGGAAAAGCTGAGCAACCTGCAAAGCCATCTGGGCATGTACGGCAACTATATCAACAGCTATACCTATCATCCGCAGACGCCGGTCTACAATGCGATGACCGCGCTGCAATACGTCGTCAAGAAAAGCGATTCAAAGGATCTGGCCAACGAGGAGCTGTATACGTTCGAGGTCGCAAACGACCGATTCAAGGCGTATGAGAACCGCTGGTGCCTGCCCGTCGCGTTCTGTGTCAGCGATCTGGTGGAGCGCTGGAACGATACGGACTCGAATCCCTTCACCGTACAGTCCGACTTCTGGCGGCGCGCGGCGTTTGCCGACGGCGTATTCAACCAGATGACCGTCACGGACGTGTACTGCGACAACATTTCCGAGATCACCGAAGAGGACGTGCTGAGCGGGTATATCAGCTTCAACAAGATCCAGGCCGGCGCTTACGGCAGCTTTACCGTGACGATCGCGCCGACCGAAACGCAGAACTGCTATCTGTACGTCAAATCCTCCGCCGTGGACACGGTTTATGTGACGGGCGACGACATCAACATGACGCAGAGCATTGACGAAGCGTATATCCTCGACCTAGGCGTTTTGGAAAAGGGCGAGGAAGTCGAGGTGGAGATCCCGCTGAAGGACGACTGCGATTCCGGCAGCGCAACCTTCCATATCTGCGGATTGGATATGGATGTGTTCACGGAGGGCTTTGAAACGCTCAAGCGCGGCGCGCTGCAGATCTCCGACTTCACCGAAACGCATATCGAAGGCACGCTGCACGCCGAACAGGGGCAGATCCTGTACACCTCGATCCCCTACGACGACGGGTGGAAGATCACCGTGGACGGCAAACGCGTACCGCGCGAGGACTACCTGCGCATCGCAGACGCGCTGCTGGGCGTGCGCATCGACGCGGGCGAGCATAAGATCGTGATGGATTACGAGCCGATCGGTCTGCGGTTCGGCGCGACCGTTTCCGTGCTGACGCTGGTCGTGCTGGCGCTCGGGATGCTGCTTGTGCGCCGCCGCAGGAAAGCCGTGTTTACGGTCCGCACGCCGCAGGTGGAATATATCGAAGAATTCCCGCTGTACGTTCCTTTTGCGCCGTACGAAGAAGCGCAGGCACAGGATGCGTTCGGGTTCATATGGAACGAGGAGATCGCCGGACAGGAAGCGTTCCCGCAGGACGAGGGCTTTACGGTGTCGGAGTCGCCGATCGGATCGGACGAGGACGGCGAACAGGAGCCGCAGGCATGAGCCGGTGCGCAATCCTGATCACGACGGCGTTTCCGTTCGCCGCCGGGGAACCGTATCTCGAAGCGGAGATCCCGGTCCTGGCGGCCGCGTTCGACCGTGTTCTGATCTTCACGGTCGGGCTGCATCCGCACGCGCGGCAGACGTTGACGCTGCCGCAGAACGTGACGGCGTTCAACTGCGCGCAGCGTCCGCCCCGACAGGCGCGCCTTCGCGATGTTCTGCGCGGCATACCTGCGGCGCTCGTGCTGCCGCGTCTTCCGCAGGCGGACCGGCGGGAAGCCGGCGCTTCGGTTTTGCGCAGGGCATTTCTCGGCTATTTTACGGCGCGGACGAAGCGGCATACGGCGGAGATCGCGCAGCAGATTCAGACGATGGACTTTTCGGGATATGACGACGTGCTGCTGTACGGCTACTGGTTTTTTGTCGCAGCGGCCGTTGCGGTCGAATTGCGGCCGATCCTTCAGCGCCGCGGGGCCGGCTCTGTCCGGACGATCTCGCGCGCACACGGATATGACTTGTATACCTATGCCAATCGGCTGGGGTATCTCCCCTGCCGTACAGCGCTGCTGCAGGCGCTGGACGCGGTCTATCCCTGTTCTGAAGACGGGGCGGCGTATCTGCGGGAACGGTATCCCGCGTTTACCGAAAAGATCCGGCCGGCGTTTCTCGGGACGAACGGCGGCGTTCTGACGGCGGGCTCGGACGACGGCGTGTTCCGGATCGTCACCTGCGCGCGCACGGTCCCGCTCAAGCGCCTGGATCGTCTTGCGCTCGCGCTTGCCGCGTGGCGTCCGGCGTTCCCCGCGGAATGGACGCACATCGGCGACGGCCCCGAGCTGCCGAAGCTGCGGCAGATCGCGCAGCGGTTTCCGGACAACGTGACGGCGCGGTTTTGCGGCGCGATGCCGCACGAAGCGGTTCTGACGTTTTACCGGGAACACACCGCAGATCTGTTCGTGCTGCTGAGCACGCGCGAGGGCTTGCCGGTATCCGTGATGGAGGCGCTGTCCTTCGGCGTGCCGACCGCGGTCACGGACGTCGGCGGCTGCACGGAGCTGATCCGCGACGGCGAAAACGGGTTTGTGCTGCCAGCGGATTTTTCGGACGCGCAGCTCTGCCGGACACTGTCCCTCGCTGCGCAGAAAGCCGGCGGTATGCGGTCGGCGGCCTTTGAAACGTGGCGCAGCCGTTTCGTTGCGCAGGAAAATTATCAGCGCTTTGTTCAGACGGTAACGGCGCTTTTTGCATCATAATAACGGAGGAAAGAACGTCGGGATGAGAGAAAAAAGCCAAAAGGCCGCACGCCTTTTTTTGACGAAAGATATTCTGGAGATACTCTGGAATATCAGCTTTTTGCTGCTCATGCTGGCGGTGATCTGTTTCGGCCATATACAGTGGGGCACAAACTATTACTATTACTTCACCTTTTTCTTTTTTGTCGGCGTGACGATGGCAGAGACGCTGCTGCGCAGAAACTGGTATCGGCAGATGTATCTGCCGCTGCAGACGGTCTGGTACGGACTGTTCATTCTGCTGGCGATTATTTCCGCGTTCTGGGCGCCGTCCTTCGGGATGCTGACGCTGCCGATGAAACGCATGATACAGAATCTTGTGCTGACGTACTGTCTGGCGCAGCACGTGAGCAGCAAAGACCGGTTGGAGGAGTATATCCGCATCGTCCTCGCGGTGAGTTTGTTTTTGGCGATCTATCTGCTCGTGCGCACGCCGTTCGACCAATGGTTCTCCGGTTTCCTCGGACGCGGGACGGGATACAATTCCAACGACATCGGACAGTCGCTGGCGGTTTGTGTGATCTTCGCGTTTTACGAAGCATATATCCGACACAAGAAGTTCTGCTATGCGATCGCGGCGATCAGCATGTTTACCGTGTTTCTGACCAGCTCCCGCAAAGCGATCTCCATGAGCATCCTCGGCGTCATACTGCTGGTGGCGTTCAATTTCCGCACACGCAAGTATATGCTGCGCGTCCTGTGCATCCTGGCCTTAGCCGCGCTGCTGATCCTGCTGGTGTTCCAGGTGCCGCAGCTGTATCGGGTGATCGGCATACGCCTGGAAACGATGGTGGAATACTTTATGAGCGACAAAGACGTGGATTACAGCATCTCTCTGCGTCATTTCTATATCGGCGTCGCAAAATCCATCCTGCGCGAGCATCCTTTGATCGGAATCGGGATGAACAACTTCTCCGATTATATCACCCGATACGGAGACACGCTCGCTTACTGTCACAACAACTACTGGGAGATCGCCGCGGATCTGGGGATCGTGGGGCTGATCGTCTACTATTGGTTCTACGTTTATTTATTCTTCAAACTCGTGCGGCAGGTATTCGACGGGCACAAAACGGCGCTGGTCTTTCTGACGCTGCTGGTGCAGTTCCTCGTTTTTGAATACGGCATCGTCAACTACTACAAAACGCAGTCGCATCTGATCCTTGCCGCGGCGTTCTGCGCGGTCGCGATCAACGACGACGAAGAATCGGAACCGGAACGCCTGCCGGCGGCGGAGGAAAAACCATGAGCTGCGTTTTGGAATTGATGGATTATACCGCGCCCTATGCAGGCAATTTCATACCGTCGATCGTGTCGCTCGCGCGGACGCTGCGGGAGAACGGGACGGAAACGGTGTTGGTCTTTCCGACCGGAGCGCAGGACAGGGAATGGATCGGTCCGCTGCAAGCGCAGGGATTCCCGATCTTCTTTCTGCCGCCGGAGCTGATGGCTGCCGTTCGGCTGCTGCGCCGCGTGTGCGGGACGTACGGCGTGACGTGCGCGCACTCGCATTTTATCGACCATTCGTTTTATGTGCCGCTGCGGATCGCCTGTTTCGGACGGCGGATCGCGCACGTTTATCATGCGCACAGTATGCCGCATGCGGAAGGGAACCTTTTCCTGCGCAGAGCGCTGATGCACACGCGCAAGGTTTTGTGTGTCAGCGACGCCGTGCGGGATGCGATGCGCGCGAAGGGCTTCGGAAATTGCGTCACCGTGCCGAACGGTGTGGATTTCGCGAGACTGGAGCTGTACGAAAAGGCGGATCTCCCACATCCGCTCGTGCTGATGTTCGGCCATGATTTTTTTATCAAGGGGATCGACACGGCGATCAATGCGTTCGAGCGCTTCGATCCGGCGCACCGCTATACGCTCGGCATTTGTGTGGCGGGTCACGAAGCGCAAGCGGAGCAAACGCTGCGCACGCGCTACGGCGCGCCGCCGTGGGTGCGGCTGCTCGGACCGCGCGCGGACGTCGGGACGTACTACCGCGCGGCGGACGTTTTCCTGTCCGCCAGCCGCACGGAAGGGATGCCCTATGCCGTCCTCGAAGCGGCATGGTGCGGTCTGCCGCTTGTGCTGAGCGATATACCGCAGCATACCGCGCTCAATCTGCCGCAGGCGCAGCTGTTTTCCACAAAGGAACCAAAAGCGCTGTTTGCGGCGCTCGAACGCGCCGTACAGACGGGCGGCGAAAACGTGAACCGGGCATACGTCGAGCAGCGCTTTTCAATGCAAAAGTGGACGCAGGCTGTTTTCTGTCAGCTTTTTCCGGATAAGGAGCAAACAACATGAGAATTACCGTTGCCGGTACGGGCTACGTGGGGCTGGTGACCGGCGTTTGTCTGGCGCAGGCGGGGCACGACGTGACTTGCATGGATGCGGACGTCGAAAAGATCCGTCTGCTTCAAAGCGGCCGGATCCCGATCTATGAAACGCAGATGGAGGAACTGCTGCGTGAAAACGCGGCGCGGCTGTTTTTCACCGCGGATGCGCAGACGGCGTATGCCGACGCGGACGTCATTGTGATCGGCGTCGGGACGCCGGAGAATCCGGACGGATCGTGCGATCTGCAATACGTTTACGCCGTCGCGGACAGTATCGTCCGCTATGCGCGCCATGAGCTGGTCGTCGCGGTCAAGTCCACGGTGCCCATCGGGACGTGCCGAAGGCTGCGCTCGTATATCAACGCGCGGCGCGACGCGGACAAACAGATCCGCATCGCATCCAATCCGGAGTTTTTGTCGCAGGGCACGGCGGTGCAGGACACGCTGCACGCGGCGCGGGTCATCGTCGGCGCCGAGGAGCCGCAGACCTTTGAAACGATGCGGGAGATGTACGCGCCGTTCGGGGTGCCGATCGTCGAAACGGATCTGTGCTCGGCGGAAATGATCAAGTACGCGTCCAATAATTTCCTGGCGCTGAAGATCTCCTACATCAACGAGATCGCAAACCTGTGCGAGACGTTCGGCGCGGACGTCGCAGACGTCGCGAAAGGGATGGGGCTGGACCCGCGGATCGGCGAGTCGTTTCTGCGCGCGGGCATCGGGTACGGCGGAAGCTGTTTTCCGAAGGACACGAAGGCGCTGTACTGGCTGGCGGAGCATGAGGGCAGAGAGCTGAAGACTGTGCGCGCCGCCATCGAGGTCAACGAGGCGCAAAAGACGGTCGTGCTGAAAAAAGCACACGCCTATTACCGATCGCTGCGCGGGCGGACCGTCGCCGTGCTCGGTCTGGCGTTCAAGCCGGGGACGGACGATGTGCGCGACGCGCCGTCGCTGAAGGTCATACCGCAGCTTCTGGACGAAGGCGCCGCCGTGCAGGCGTGGGACCCCGCCGCGCGGCAGAGATTCACCGCGGCAGTACCGCGGACCGTGCGGTTCTGCGACACGCCTGAGCAGGCGCTGGACGGCGCGGAGATCTGTCTGATCCTCACGGAATGGGACGCGGTGTGCGCGCTGCGGCCGGCCGACTTTGTCCGGCACATGAAAACGCCGCTGGTGATCGACGGCAGGAACTGTCTGCGGCCGGAAGCGTTCCGGGACACAGGCGTCACTTACGAATCAATCGGGAGAAGACCCGTTCGCAATCTTACGGAAAAGGAAGGATTCGACCATGAGTAATACGGAAAACACACGCACGAACGGCATACAGATCAATATGGCGTATCTGGCCAAGATGATCCTCTCCAAATGGTGGGTGATCGTTCTGGCCGCGACCGTGTTCGGTTCGATCGGGTTTGCGACCGCGGAATATACAAAAACCGTGACGTATTCCTCCAAAATTTCATTCGTGGTTTCCAACCGGCAGCCGTCGCTGGAGGGCGACGCGTATTCCAGCAGCGACCTGAACGCGTCGATCACGCTGGCCAACACGTACAAGTATATCCTGAGCAGCCGGACCATGTGTGAAAAAGTGGCGCAGAGCAGCTCGTTTGACGTGTCGACCGACGAAGTGAAGTCCGCGATGTCGCTGCGTACCGAGCCGGGCACAAACATCATCGTCATGACGATCTCCACGGGAAGCGCCGCGAAATCCTACGATCTGGCGCTGGTGGTCATCCAGCAGTACGGCGCGGTGATGCAGCAGATTGGCTATCCCGGCTCGAGCATAACCGTCTGCGAGCTGCCGGAAGCGGCGACGCGCTCCAACTCCAACATTTCCGCGCTGATGTATCTGATGGTCGGCGCGTTCGCAGGTGTTCTGGTCGCGCTGATCGCGATCCTGGTGATGAATCTCACGCGCAACACGATCCAGAGCACGGAAGACATCCACTCCCGTCTGGATATGCGCATCCTCGGCCTGATCGGGAAAACCTCGATCCGCGGCGGCAAGACGCGCACCCAGCGCGGACTGCTGATAAACTCCGGCGCGGTCGGTTTTTCGTTCGTGGAAACGTACAAGGCGATCCGAACCAAGATCGAGGGCCTGGCGACCAAAAAGAATCAGAAGGTGTTTTTGGTCTCCAGCGCGGGCGAGAGCGAGGGCAAGACGACCGTCGCCTCAAACATTGCCATCGCGCTGGCGCAGAACGGACATTCCGTGCTGCTGATCGACGCCGACCTGCGCAAGCCTTCCGTCTGCCGTCTGCTGGGGCTGACCGGCGGAAAGGAAAGCCGCGGCCACGGTCTTGCGGACGTGCTGTCCGGTTCGAGTACGCTCGAGCAGGCGATCCGTTATGTGGAGCGCCATAAGATATTCCTGCTGGCGAGCAACAACCCGGTGTCCGATCCGGCGGAGCTGCTTTCGACGCCCCAGATGGAAAAGCTGATCCGGGCCATGCGCAGCGAATTTGATTTCGTGATCGTGGACACCGCGCCGGCGGGCGTGGTGACGGACGCGTCCATCCTGACGAACTATGCGGACGCGGCGCTGATGGTGGTCCGCGAGGACTACTGCTCCGTTGAAAAGATCCTCAACGCGGTCGACGATCTCTCCGCGGGCAAGGCGGAGCTGATCGGCTGCGTGTACAATATCGTTTCCATCGGCGCCGAACGGACCTATAACCGGCGGTACAGCCGTCGTTACGGACGCGAATACGGTTACTACGGTTACGGCTACGGCTACGGGTACGATCCCGGCGGCAGTTACGGCGGCAGCTACGGCGGCAATCCTTGATCCGGGAGCACACAGTTATGCGAATTATTATTGTAGGGCTCGGCAAGCTGGGGACGACGCTGGCCGAGCAGATCTCCAACGAAAACCATGACGTTGCGGTCATTGATACGCGCACGAAGCTGGTCGAGGAAGCCGTGAACCGTTTTGACGTGCTCGGCGTCGTCGGCAGCGGCGCGGACTGCGAGATCCTGAAGGAAGCGTCCGTGGACAAATGCGACGTTTTTATTTCCGTGACCAACGCGGACGAGCTGAACATCCTGGCGTGTCTGATCTCCAAAAAACTCGGCGCGCGCCATACGATCGCCCGTGTCCGCAATCCGGAATATTCGCGGCAGTTCGGCTTTATGCGGCACGAGCTGGGCGTCGGTATGCTGGTCAACCCGGAATACGACGCCGCGTTCGAGATCTCGCGCATCATCCAGCTCCCTTCCGCGATGAAGGTGGAGACATTCGCCAAGGGACGCGTCGATCTGGCGGAGATCGCGCTGAAGCAGACCAATCCGCTTTGCGGGCACTATGTCCGGGACGTCAGCGCAAAGTTTCACACTGACGTGCTGATCTGCGCGGTGATCCGCGGAGAGACCGCGCTGATCCCGGACGGCGACTTTCAGCTGCTGCCGGGCGATCGGGTCACGCTGGCCGCCTCGCACAGCGAGCTTTCCGGCTTTTTCAAAAGCCTCGGCATCCTGCAAAAACGCGTTAGATCCGTAATGATCGTCGGCGGCGGCAAGATCGCGTACTATCTCGGCAAGCGTATGAGCGAGATCGGCATTTCCGTCAAGATCATCGACATCAGCGCCGAGCGCTGCCGCGAGCTTGCGGATCTTCTGCCGAAGGTGTCGATCGTTCATGCCGACGGTTCGGACAGCGACGTGCTGATCGAGGAAGGGCTCGACAACATGGACGCCTGCGTGACGCTCACGGGCATCGACGAAGAAAATATCATCATCTCCATGTTTGCATCAAACAGTCGGGTGGAGAAGGTGATCACCAAAGTCAACCGTCCGTCGCTGGTGAAAATGATGACGGCGATCGGACAGGAGAGCATTATTTCGCCCCGGTATATCGCCATGGGCAATATCCTGTCGTATCTGCGCGCGCGTTCCAACTCAGAGGGCAGCAACGTGCGCACGATGTACAGGATCGCCGACAACATGGTCGAAGCCATCGAGTTCAACGCCGCGGAGAATTTCGGCGCGTTCGGCGTACCGCTCAAAAAGCTGCGGCTCAAGCCCGGCATACTGATCGGGTGTATCATTCGTTCCAACAAGGTGATCTTTCCGCACGGCGACAGCACCATCGAGCTGCGCGACAGCGTGATCGTGATCGCGACCAATCAGGCGCTGCTGGATCTGCGCGATATCCTGGCTGATTGAGTCGAAAAGAGCAGGGGTAATCTATGAATTACAAAATGGTTTTATATCTGCTCGGGCAGATGCTTCGTGTGGAAGGACTGCTGATGATCCTGCCGCTGCTTTGCACATGGGTCTATCACGAGGACACGCTGACGGCTTTCCTGATCCCCGTTGTCGTGCTGGTCGCGCTCGGCTCCGTGCTGACCTACAGAATGCCGCAGAAGCGCGAGATCTACGCCAAGGAAGGCTTTGCCGTGGTCGGGCTTTCGTGGGTGCTGCTGTCCGTATTCGGCGCGCTGCCGTTTATGCTGTCCGGGGCGATCCCGTATTTCTGCGACGCGCTGTTTGAAACGGCGTCCGGCTTTACGACGACCGGCGCAAGCATCCTGACGAACGTGGAAGCGCTGCCGCATTCCATTCTGTTCTGGCGCAGCTTCACGCATTGGATCGGCGGCATGGGCGTGCTGGTGTTCACGCTGGCGGTGCTGCCGAGGTCAAACGAACGCTCGGTGCGTCTGATGCACGTCATGCGCGCAGAGGTGCCGGGACCTGTGGTGGGCAAGCTCGTCTCGCGCGTCAAATCGACGGCGCGGATCCTGTACGGCATCTATATCGCGCTGACGCTGCTTGAAACGCTGTTCCTGCTGTTCAGCGGAATGCCGCTGTTCGACGCGCTGTGCCATGCGTTCGGAACGGCCGGCACGGGCGGCTTCAGCATCTGGAACGACAGCATCGCGCACTACCACAGCGCCTATGTGGACGGTGTGGTCAGCGTTTTCATGCTGCTGTTCAGTCTCAACTTCAATTTGTATTATCTTCTGTTTTTGCGGCAGGTACGCCCCGTCGTCAAAAACTCCGAGCTGCGCTGGTTTTTGTCGATCGTGGCGATCGCGACGGCGGCGATCATGCTCGACACGCGGCACCTGTATTCCGGCGTGCTGCGCTCCTTCCGCTATGCGTTTTTCCAGGTCATGACCGTGATCTCGACGTCCGGCTTTGCCACGACGGATTTCAACCGATGGCCGGTCCTGTCCAGGACGATCCTGGTGCTGCTGATGTTTGTCGGCGCGTGCGCCGGCTCCACAGGCGGCGGGCTGAAGGTCGGACGGATCATGCTGCTTGTCAAGACGTTCGTGCGCGAGGTGCGGCTGATGCTGCATCCGCGGTCGGTACACGTGATCCGGACCGACGGCAAACGCGTGGACGAGGAGACCGTCCGCGGCGCCGCGTCTTTCCTGATCGCCTATCTTTTCATGTTTTCCGCGTCGGTTTTGATGCTGGCGGTCCTGGACAACTTCGATCTGGTAACGAATTTCACGGCGGTCTCCGCCTGTATCAACAACATCGGACCCGGCCTGGAAATGGTCGGACCGACCGGAAACTATTCCCTGTTCTGCGACGCGTCCAAGATCCTGCTGACGCTGGATATGCTCGCGGGAAGACTGGAACTGTTTCCGATCCTCATGCTTTTTTCTCCGTCAACATGGAAAAACTGAAGGGGTGACGTTCAGAACATGGCAGAACAAAAGCCGAAGAATCCGCACAAGCATCACCGCGAACGCGTGCGCGAGCTGTTTTTGCAAAGCGGACTGGATGGATTTTCGGATCATAATGTGCTGGAATTTCTCCTTTTCTATACCGTGCCGCAGGGCGATACGAACCTGACTGCGCACCGCCTGATCGAGACGTTCGGCTCGCTGCAGGGCGTGCTGGAAGCGCCGGTGCAGTCGCTTATGCAGGTCAGCGGCGTGGGGCAGTATACAGCCGTTTTTCTTTCGATGCTGCCGCAGCTTGCGCGGCGGTATGCCCGCGCAAAAACGACCGACCGATTCCGCTTCGACGATTTTGATGCGATGCAGGCGTTTGTCCGTTCACGCTTCATCGGCGAGCGGGTCGAGTGCTTTTATCTGCTGTCCTTCAACGCGTCGGGCAATTACATACACAGCACAAAACTGGCCGCGGGCAGCGTGACGCAGATGCGGGTTGAAAACCGTGTCGTGATGGAGACCGCGCTGCGCACGGGAGCCGTATACGCGGCGCTGGCACACAATCATCCCGGCGGCGTAGCTGCGCCGTCCGCCGCGGACGTGCAGACGACACGGGAGATCGCGTCGCTGCTGTCCGGCGTGGGGATACGGCTGGTCGATCACATGATCGTCGCGGACAACGAGTGCTTTTCGATGGTCCGGCAGCCGCGTTTCCGTCCGCTGTTTGTCTGATCCCGTTTGGAAGGAGAGTCAATCTATGGATCATTTTGTTCTGCACGCGCCGTTTGCGCCGATGGGCGACCAGCCGCAGGCGATCCGCGAGCTGGCCGACGGCCTGCAAAAAGGCTATCCGGAGCAGACGCTGCTCGGTGTGACCGGCTCCGGCAAAACCTTCACGATGGCGAACATCATCGCCCGGGCCAACCGGCCGACGCTGGTCCTGGCGCACAATAAAACATTGGCGGCACAGCTTTGCTCCGAATTCCGCGAATTCTTTCCGGAAAACGCAGTGGAGTATTTTGTTTCTTATTACGACTACTATCAGCCGGAGGCATATATCGCCACGACCGATACCTATATTGAGAAGGATTCCGCCATCAACGACGAGATCGACAAGCTGCGCCACTCCGCCACGTCCGCGCTGTCCGAGCGGCGTGACGTAATTATCGTGGCCAGCGTTTCCTGTATTTACAGCTTAGGCGATCCCATCGACTACCGCAGCATGGTGATCTCGCTCAGGCCGGGTATGGAAAAGCCGCGTGACGAGCTGATCGCCAAGCTCATCGAGATCCAGTATGAGCGTAACGACGTCAGCTTTTCCCGCAACAAATTCCGCGTGCGCGGCGACACGGTGGAGGTGTTCCCGGTCTACTCCAACGAGAACGCGTTCCGCATCGAGTTTTTCGGCGACGAGATCGACCGCATCAGCGAGATCAACGCGCTGACGGGCGAGGTCAAAAATACGCTTTCGCATGTGGCGGTTTATCCGGCCTCGCACTACGTTGTGTCCAACGAGAAAATGGAACGGGCGATCACGGAGATCTACGAAGAAATGCAGGCGCGCGTGCAGGAATTCACCGAGGCGGGCAAGCTGCTGGAAGCGCAGCGCATCCGCCAGCGCACCGAATACGACATCGAGATGCTGCGCGAAACCGGGTTCTGCAAGGGCATCGAAAACTATTCGCGCATCATGTCCGGCAGAGCGCCCGGCGCGCCGCCGTTCACGCTGCTGGATTACTTCCCCGACGATTTCATCCTGTTTGTGGACGAATCGCACGTCACGCTCCCGCAGGTGCGCGCCATGTACGGCGGCGACCGCTCGCGCAAGGAGAGTTTGGTGGAATTCGGATTCCGTCTGCCGTCGGCGTTCGACAACCGGCCGCTGACCTTTGAGGAGTTTTACGAAAAGACCGGACAAAAGATCTTCGTTTCCGCCACGCCCGGCCCCTTCGAGCGGGAAAAGAGCCTGTGTATCGCCGAGCAGGTCATCCGTCCCACGGGACTGCTCGATCCCGAGATCCTGGTCAAGCCAACCGACGGGCAGATCGAGGATCTTATTTCCGAGATCCATCTGCGCGTCGAGCGCAGCGAACGCGTGCTTGTGACGACGCTGACGAAAAAAATGGCCGAGGCGCTCACGGAGTACCTCGACGATTACGGGATACGGGTGCGCTACATGCACTACGACGTCGATACGATCGAGCGCATGGAGATCATCCGCGATCTGCGGCTGGGCGAATTCGACGTGCTGGTCGGCATCAATCTGCTGCGCGAAGGCCTGGACATCCCGGAAGTGTCGCTCGTAGCGATCCTTGACGCGGACAAGGAGGGATTTCTGCGCTCGGAAACGTCGCTGATCCAGACGGTCGGCCGCGCCGCGCGCAACGCCGACGGCAAGGTCATCATGTACGCCGATACGGTCACGCCCTCGATGGAAAACGCCATCCGCGAAACGGAACGCCGCCGCGCCAAGCAGCAGGCGTACAACGAAGCGCACGGCGTCACGCCGCAGACGATCCGCAAGGACGTGCGCGAAATATTGGAGATCAGCCGCAGCGACAAGAAGGACGTTACCCGCCGCATGAGCCGCACGGAGAAAGAGAAGCTGATCGCCGCGCTGACGGCCGAGATGCGCGCCGCGGCGAAGATACTCGAATTTGAACACGCCGCGTACCTGCGCGACAAGATTGAAAAACTGAGGAACAGCAAATGAACCTGACCATACAGGGCGCACGCGCCAACAATCTGAAAAATATCAACGTCACGATCCCGCGGGACAAGCTGATCGTTTTTACGGGGCTGTCCGGCTCCGGGAAATCCTCGCTCGCGTTCGATACGATCTACGCCGAGGGACAGCGGCGCTACGTGGAATCGCTGTCCTCTTATGCACGGCAATTCCTCGGCCAGATGGAAAAGCCGGACGTGGATCTGATCGAAGGCCTGTCGCCCGCCATCTCCATCGACCAGAAGACGACCTCCAAAAACCCGCGTTCCACCGTGGGCACGGTCACGGAGATCTATGACTATCTGCGTCTTTTGTACGCGCGCGTAGGCGTGCCGCACTGTCCCGTCTGTGGGCGCGAGATCGCGCGGCAGACCGTGGACGACATCGTGGACAAGATCATGACCTATCCCGAACGCACCCGGTTTCAGATTCTGTCTCCCATCGTCCGCGGGCGCAAGGGCGAATATGTCAAGGAGTTGGAGAACCAGCAGAAAAACGGTTTCGTCCGCGTGCGGGTTGACGGGATATTATACGATCTTGCCGAAAAGATCCCGATGGACAAGAATAAAAAACACAACATCGAAGTCGTCGTAGACCGTCTTGTGATGAAAGCCGACATACGCACGCGGCTGGCCGAGTCGGTCGAAACGGCGTCGTCGCTGTCCGGCGGGCTTGTGCTGCTGGATGTGATCGACGGCGAAGAAGTCCTGTTTTCGCAGAATTATGCCTGCCCCGAACACGGCGTGAGCATTGGCGAGCTGGAGCCGCGCAGTTTTTCGTTCAACAATCCGTTCGGCGCGTGTCCGAAATGCACGGGACTGGGCATCTTTATGAAGGTCGATCCCGATCTGGTGCTTCCGAACAAAAAGCTGTCGCTGCGGCAGGGCGCGCTGCAGGTGAACGGCTGGTCGTATCCGGACGGCGGCACGATCGTGCAGATGTATCTCGAAGCGCTGGCGAAGGAATACGGCTTTACGATGGATACGCCGCTTTGCGAATGGAGCCGCGAAGCGCTGGACGCGCTGCTGTACGGCACGAAGGGTAAGAAGCTCGCGATGCAGCGCAAGAGCGAGTATGGCACCGGCATATACAACGCGCCGTTCGAGGGGATCATCCCGAATCTGGAACGCCGGTATAAAGAGACGCAGAGCGACTGGTCGCGCGGAGAGATCGAGCAGTACATGACGGCGCAGTCCTGTCCGGAGTGCGGCGGCGCCCGACTGAAAAAGGAGATCCTTTGCGTGACCGTGGGCGGGATCAACATCTACGAATTCACGCTCCTGTCGATCTCGGACGCGCTGTGGTTTCTGGATCGGCTGGAGCTGTCCGAGCGTGATCGGCGCATTGCGCGGCTGATCCTCAAGGAGATCCGCAGCCGGCTGCACTTTTTGGAAAGCGTGGGGCTGGAGTATCTGACGCTGTCGCGCGCGTCCGCGACGCTGTCCGGCGGCGAGAGCCAGCGCATCCGGCTGGCGACGCAGATCGGCTCGTCCTTGATGGGCGTGCTGTATATCCTGGACGAGCCGAGCATCGGCCTGCACCAGAGCGACAACGAAAAGCTGCTCGGCACGCTGCGCGATCTGCGTGATTTGGGCAACACGCTGATCGTCGTCGAGCACGACGAGGACACCATGCGCGCGGCGGATCATATCGTGGACATCGGTCCCGGCGCGGGCATCCACGGCGGCGAGGTGGTGGCGCAGGGCACGGCGCAGGACATTATGGACTGTCCGCAGTCCGTGACCGGGCAGTATCTGTCCGGCAGAAAAAAGATCCCCGTACCGGAAACACGCCGCGCAGGCAACGGCAAAACGCTGCAGATCCTCGGCGCGGCGGAAAACAATCTGAAAAACATCGACGTGACGATCCCGCTGGGAAAATTCGTCTGCGTGACCGGCGTGTCCGGCAGCGGAAAATCGTCGCTGGTCAATGAGATACTGTTTAAACGTCTGGCGGCGGAGCTGAACCGCGCCAAGACGTACCCCGGCAAGCACCGCGACATGCTGGGCATAGAGAATCTGGACAAGGTCATCGACATCGACCAGTCCCCGATTGGCCGCACGCCGCGCTCCAACCCCGCGACGTATACCGGTGTTTTTTCTGACATCCGCGAGCTGTTCGCGGCCACGACCGACGCCAAGCGCAGAGGCTATACCGGCGGCCGCTTTTCGTTCAACGTCAAGGGCGGCCGATGCGAAGCGTGCCAGGGCGACGGCATCGTGAAGATCGAGATGCATTTCCTGCCCGACATCTATGTGCCCTGCGACGTTTGTCACGGGGCGCGCTACAACCGTGAAACGCTGGAGGTGCGCTACAAGGGCAAGAACATTTATGAAGTGCTGGATATGACGGTCGAGGAAGCGATGATGTTCTTCGAGCCGATCCCGAAGATCTACCGCAAGATACGGACGCTGTTCGACGTCGGTCTGGGCTATGTCAAGCTCGGCCAGTCGTCCACGACGCTGTCCGGCGGCGAGGCGCAGCGCGTGAAGCTGGCGACGGAGCTGTCGAAACGCTCCACGGGACGCACGATGTATATTCTCGACGAACCGACGACCGGTCTGCATACCGCCGACGTACACCGCCTGATCGACGTGCTGCAAACGTTCGTGGAGACGGGCAACACGGTGGTCGTGATCGAGCACAATCTGGATGTGATCAAAACGGCGGACGCCGTGATCGATCTCGGCCCGCACGGCGGCAACCGCGGCGGCGAGATCGTCGCCTGCGGCACGCCGGAGGAAGTGGCGCAGAATCCCGACTCCCTGACCGGACAGTACCTGAAAAAAGTGTTGGGTGAATAAGAAGGAGAAACACACGTCATGCTGTTCAATTCCTATGAATTTGTTTTTTTGCTGCTGCCGCTGACGCTGCTCGTTTGGTACGGCTTGAATCATTTTCGGCTGTATGCTGCCGCAAAGGTCTCGCTGGTGATCTCGTCGCTGATATTTTATGCGTATTTCAACTGGTCGTATCTGCCTATTCTGTTGGGAAGCGTCCTGATCAATTATCTGTTCGGACGGATATTGATTTCCGACGCGCCGAAGGCAGCTCGTCGGTTGGTTGTTTGGCTGGGCGTGCTGGCGAATCTCGGCGTGCTGGGGTATTTCAAATATTTTGATTTCTTTTTGCAGAACCTGAACCTGGTTTTCCGCGCAGACTTTACGCTGCGGCATATCGTTCTGCCGCTGGGTATCAGCTTCTTCACGTTCCAGCAGCTTTCCTATGTAATCGACTGCTACAAACGCACCGTTCCGCGCTACAATTTTTTGGACTATGCGCTGTTTGTGTCGTTTTTTCCGCAGCTTGTGGCAGGGCCGATCGTGCTGCACAGCGAGATCGTGCCGCAGTTTGCGGACGTGAGCAAGAAGAGCTTTCAGTCAGACAGCTTCAGCCGCGGCGTGACGGCGTTTGCGTTCGGCCTTGCAAAAAAGGTGTTGGTCGCGGATGCGCTCGGCATGGTCGTCAACGCCGGCTTTGACGCGGTATCTTCACTCAGCGGCGTCGAGGCATGGCTGACGATGCTGTGCTATACGATGCAGATCTATTTTGATTTTTCCGGCTACTGCGACATGGCGACAGGCATCGGCAGGATGTTCAATGTCGAGCTGCCGATGAATTTTAATTCGCCCTACAAGGCGGATGACATTGTGGGATTCTGGAAACGCTGGCATATCACGCTCACGCGTTTTTTCACGCAGTATGTATATATTCCGCTCGGCGGCAACCGCAAGGGCACGGCGCGGACATATCTGAATATCTTTATCGTCTTTTTGGTCAGCGGCATCTGGCACGGCGCTGGATATACGTTTATCCTGTGGGGCGTACTGCACGGCGTCGCCAATATCCTCTGCCGCGCGTTCAAAAAGCCGCTGGGGTATTTGCCGAAAGCGGTGCGGTGGACGGCAAACTTTGCGTTTCTGAATCTGACGTGGGTCATATTCCGCGCGCCGACGATGACGGACGCGGCTGCGCTGTATCGGCGGCTTGGCGCAGGCGGTTTGACGCTGAGCGCAGCGCTGCGCAAATCGCTGGAAAAGAATATCCTGCAAAACCTGTTGATGAATTTCGGCATTCCGCAGTCGGAGCTTGTCTATATCGTGCTTCTGCTGGCGGCTGCCGTTCTGCTCGCGCTGCTGTGCCGCAACACCAACGAGCGCATCGAGCGTTTCCGTCCGACTGTGCGCAGCGCCGTTGTCGTGATCGCGCTGCTGACGGTCAGCGTTTTGTCGCTGTCGGGCGTCAGCACGTTCCTGTATTTTAATTTCTGAGGAGGGACACAGATGAAAAAATGGTGGATCGCCGTGCTGTGCGCTGCGCTGTGTCTGATCCTCGGCGCAGGCGCGGTCAATTTTCTGATCGACCCGCTGATGCAGTACCGACCGCTGCATCCGGCGCTGACGTTTGTGGCGTTTGATTATGACTATATCAATCCCGGCCTTGCGAAGAACAGCGAATATGACGGCGTGCTGGTCGGGACGTCGCTGGCGGAAAATACGGATATGGACAAATGCGAGACGTTTTTCGGAGAAAAAATGATCAAGCTGATCTATCCCGGCGGGACGTCGCGCAACAATCGGGAGATCCTGGATGTGGCGTTTCGCACGCATACGCTGAAAACGGTCATCTGGGTCATGGACGACACGCTGTATTTCAACGAGAGCGGCGATCTGTCGCACGAACTGCCGATGTATCTGTACGACGATTTTTTGCCGAATGACGTCAACTATCTGCTGAACCTTTCCGTGCTGTATAACTACTCGTTCAAGGATGTGTTCAATTCTCTGCGCGGATTATCTACGCCTGCGCTGCTGCGCGGCGACATTTGGGGACACAGCGACGCCTTCGGAAAAGACGTGGTCTTGCGCGGACTTCGCGATTCTCCGCAGGCAGAAAAACGGGACGTGCAGTACTATCAGCAGCACGTCCGGGACAATCTGGAACACAATGTGCTGGCGCTGCTCAAAGCACACCCGGAAACGGAGTTTTACTTCTGTTTTCCGCCGAAGAGCATTGTGTATTGGTACAGCGCCGAACACGACGGCGTTATAGACGCGAAGTTCTATTCGATGGAATATGTGGCGAACGTGCTGCTTCGGCAGACGAATGCGCGGGTCTTTTTCTTCGCTGACCGCATGGAATGGACGACGGATCTTTCGCTGTATAAAGACAGCATCCATTTCAAGCCGGAGATCAACGACCGCATGTCGCAGGAGATGGCGCAGGGCAGCGGCGAGCTGACGGCGCAGACGGCGTCCGAAACGATCCGCGTGCTGCATGACGCGCTGAAGGAAACGGATTATTCGGAATATCTCAACTGAACAAAGCAGAAAAACAGAGCTTCTTTTCCAAAACGGAGAAGAAGCTCTGATCCTTGTTTTTCGTTTTTTCAACTGCCGGGGGGGCTCGACGCTGTGCGCGGACACTTAGTCGTTAATGAACTGATAGATTTCAGGACCTTTGGCAATCATTTTGAAGATGCACTGGCAGTCAATACCGGTGACTTCATCGTTATGGTCGACGTCGGCGGCAAAAGCCTGTGCATATTCGTCGGGCACATCAAAGTCATCTCTTGAACGTACCTTGATACATGCCTGAACGTCGATGCCGGTGATGTCTCCGTCGCCGTTGACGTCGCCGAAGAAGACGACGAAGTATTCTTCCACCACGTTGTCCTGATAGTCATAGATGACGAGCTTTGCACCGGTGGATTCTTTGTGCTGGGAGTTCTCTTCGACTTCAAATGACCATCCGCCGGTCGTTACAATGTGCGGCGAGATGAAGTCGTCGTCCAGAATGTCGACGCCTGCGATGTAGTTCACGCCGCTTTCGCCCTCATAGGTATACAGCGTGCTGTCCTCTTCGATCGACCAGCCGCCGATTTCGATGCCGCCGCTCTGCGTCTGGAACGAGACGTTCTGCATGTCCACATCGAAGACGTTGGACGCGGTATAACTCAAAGAGATCTCGATCACGCCGCGGGGCGCATCGTCACTGACGGCAAAAGTCAGCATGGCGAACGCGCCGCTTTCAGTATGATTGCTCTCGCCCGTGCCGTCATCCCACATCAGCGCAAAGGGGAAATACGACAGGGAGCCGCTGGTGGTAAAGCTGCCGGCGGAGAACAGGCTTGTGAACTCCGCGGCCGTCAGCGTCAGCAGGCTCTGGTCATAAGAAACCATGATCTTGCAGGCGACGATACCGGGGTTGTTTTCAATGTTGACGGGGACCTGCACGGTATCGCCCGGATTTGCAAACACGGTGCCGACGGAAAACGAGGGGGCGCCCTCCGCCGAGACCTGCAGCGGAACGCAGGCCAGAAGAAGAACGAGCGCCAGACAAACGGAGATGATTTTTTTCACCGAAAACGCCTCCTTGATACATTATGACGATCCGTACAAAAAACAGATTATAACGCACGGATTTTATATGAAAATATCCATATTGCTATTATATAGGACCGGAACACAAAAATCAACCCCCTTTCACGCAAAAAAACACCCGATTCACGCAAAAAGCGTCCCGGCGGCGCCCGGACGCAGCGTTTTGCGGATGTGATTATCGTAAAAAGTTCTTGACAGGCGAAAAAACAGAGCGCCGACGCGGCTGGCGGCGTCGGCGCGGGATTCCTTTGGCGGACGTTCAGACGGATTCGATAATGGTGACGTCCGCGGCGTCCAGGTCGGTTTTCTGAACGACGATCTCCGAGATCTGCAAAAGCACGCTTTTTTCCTGCGGCGTTTTTTCCAGCAGGACCTGCGCCGAATCGTCGTCTAAGATCGCCAGACAGCAAAGACCGGTTTTGGCCTGTACCAGCGTTTCGATATCCGACTCCGCCGTCAGCCGTCCGGTCAGCGCCGCCAGCGCTTTGGACGCTTCTGCCGTCGCTGCCTCCGTCGCGCTGCTGTCGCGCAGGACGTCCTGCAGCGCTTCCAATGCGGCGTCCTGCGCCTGTTCGCGCTTGAGCCGCGCTTCGGCGAAGGGATCGTGTTTGCCCGAGACGTCCGAAAGAACGTACTGCGCGTCGCCGAGATTTTCCGCGGCCGCCGTCACGGTCGCCTCGGCCTGCGCGGGCGAAACGTCTGCGTGCGGTTTGGCATAATACCAGTTGACGAACACGGCCGCGCCGAGCGCGAGCACGAGCGTGGCGGTAACGAGCTGGCGTTTTTTCAGGATCATGATGCATCATTTCCTTTCCGATTCCATTTGTACGACGCTGACGTGCGACGCGCCGATGCCCAGCGCTGCCGTGAGCGTCTGTGTGATACGCTGCCGCACCTGCGGATCGGTCGCGCCTTCGCAGACGACCGCGACGCCGAGGATCTGCGGCGTGCGCGTTTTGAGCGGCAGACCGCTTTCGTCGCCGCCGGTCCGGACGAGGACGTATTCCTGTTCGCTCTGCACGCGGCTTTCCGACTCGTCCGTCTGCGTATCCATTTTGTCGTTCTGCGCCCAGACGGTTTCCGCGCCCGTGCGCAGCGTGACGAGCACCTGCGTTTTTCCGGCGCCGTCGATCGAAGAGAGCAAAGCGGCGAGCCGCGTTTCCAGCGTCTTCGCATACGCGTCCGCCTGTGTCTGCGTCGATTCCGTCGGCGCTTTCCGCGAGCCGGTGAACTCCGACGCCGCCAAAAGCGCCAGCGCCAGAACGCAGAGGATCACGGCGGCGGTACGCTTCTTGCTGCCGCGCAGCTTTTCAAGGAGCGTCTTCCATGACGGGCCGTTCTCCGGTAAGTGCAAATATTTCATTGGCTATCTCCTGTCTGTCGGCGGCGGGAACGCCGGAGATCCGAAACGCTTCGGCATGTACCTCGCCGTCTTCCGTGTGCGTGCGCACATAGATCTGCGCGTCCGTGAAGCCGTGCGCGTCCAGCGCTTTGCGCGCGGTCTGCTCGATGGCGAGCCGCACGTTTTCCCGCACCGCATCGGCAGCCGCCTGCGCGTTGTCCCGCACGGAAGGCACGGGCAGCGCGCGCAAAATGCCGGCGGCCGGACGCATCAGGGCCGAAAGCACGAACAGCGCCGCGCACAACCGCAGCAGCCGCGCCGTGCTGCCGCCGGGCGCGAGCAGGCGCACGATCGCGCCGAGCGCCGCCGCAAAACAAAAGCCGAAAAGCAGCCCGCTGATCTCCTCCATTACAGATCCGCCTTTACTGTCAGAATAATGCCCAGCGAGATCACATACAGCGCCGTGACGAACAGCAGACACGCATGCAGCACGGAAAGCGCCGAAGCGAACGCGGCAAACAGCTTTGCGGCGCTCTTCTGATCCAGGAGGGTGCAGAGCATATGCAGCGTGCGCAGCGCGGCGATCCACAGGAGCATCTGCGCGACGGCCGGCAGCGCGACGGCGCAAACGCCCGCTACGGCAAATACGCCCGCCGTGGAACGAACGGCGGCGAGACTGCCCGCGACGCCCGCATACGCGTCGCTCAGCTGCGGTCCGACGACCGGGATCAGACTGCTGACGGCGAGCTTGATCCCCTTTGCGGCGACCGTGTCCGCCGCGCCTGCGAGCATACTTTTGAGCGACAGGAACGCCGTGAACAGCGTCGCCAACGCGGAAAAGATCCATACGCTGCACTTGCGGATCTTTTCGGTGAGCCCTGCGCCCTCGCCGTCCGGCGACAGGCAATCCAGCACGCCCGTGCCGAGCATCAGCCCGCAGGCGGGCGCCATGAAGCCGGACGCGGCGGCGGCGACGGTCTGCGCGGCGGCGAACACGGCGGTCTGCCAGCAGACGGACAGCACGGGACTGCCGGACGCGGCGACCACCGCCCCGAGCACGGGGATGAGCGTTGCGAGGAACGCGCTGCCCGTGCGCACGGCCGATACGGCGGTCGAGATCACGCTGCGGAACGGAACGGCGCAGACCGTGAGCAGGAACAGGCCGGACAGAAATGACCGCAGCGCGCTCTGCTTTTCGCCGAAGACGTTCATGACGACGAGCAGGAGCAGCACACAGACGCCTGCCGCGAGGAACGACAGCGGCGCGTGAAGAGCTCCGCGGAATACGCCGAGCACGCCTTCCGCGACGTCCCGGAACGACACCTCGAACAGACCGGAAAAATCCGCGCCGGAGATACCCATGCGTTCGAGAAGCTCCGCCGCATCGCGCGGCAGGGCGTCGGTCAGAGAAGAAAGATCGTAATCCATTACACAAAGAATCCCGCCGCGAAGCGCAGCGCCGATTCCAGCAGCGGCAGACACGCGCTGAGGATCAGCACCTTGACGGCCGTATCCACCGTGAGCGCCAGTGCGGAAAAACCCGCGTCGCGGCAAAACGCCGCGGTCCATTCTCCCGCCGCCGACATGCACAGCGTGCGCAGCAGTAATTTCATATACCCCGTGTCCAGTCCGCTGCGTGCGGTATAGTCGCCCAGTACGCGGAACAGGCCGACGGCGCCGGACACGATCGCGCCGAGCATCGCCGCCGTCGCCGCAAGCTGCACGAGCAGCGCGAACTCCGCTTTTTCCTTTTTGAGCATGGCCGCGAGCATGGCTGCCGCCGCGGCGAACGCGGCCGCTTTGAACGCGCTCACAGATCGAACACGCTGCGTACGGTACGGTATACCGCCTGCATCTTCGGCAGCAGCATCACCAAAACCACCAGGATCCCGGCAATGGTCGTGAGCATGGCATAGTCGTCCCGTCCGGACTTTTGCAGGATCTGGTTGAGCACCGCGACGATGATCCCCACGGCGGCGATCTTGAACACGAACGCAATATCCATCTTTTTCCGTCCTTTACAGAATCATGATCCCCAACAGCAGCCCTGCCGCGCCGCAGATGCGCACGCAAAGCCCGCCGAGCGACGCGTCGGTCTGCGCTGCGCGCTGCACCGCTTCCGCGGCGCGCGCTTCATACATTTCCAGCAGCGCGTCGAGCTGCTGTCCGTCTGCCGTACAAAGCGCCGGAACGAGCTGCACGAGCATCTGTCCCTCCCGCCGGGAGAGCCGCGCCGTGCGCAGAAAAGCGCCGGCCGCCTGCTCCCACGCCGTCGGCAGCGGCGTTCCGCTCTGCCGTCTGGACGCACAGTCGGGCAGAAACGTCAGCAGAGAATAGCCGCTGTCGCGCGAACATTCGGAAAGCAGCGTGCCGAGCGGCTGATGCAGCCGCGCGCGAAACCGGAGCTGACGCAGGAACAGGCACAGCTGATCGAGTACAAGCACGCGTCGGCGCAGCGTATCGCGCAGCACGCCGCCGACGCACAGTCCCGCCGCGCACAGCAGCACGGACGCCGCCGCCCTCACGGGCAAAGCTCCCGCGCGTCGTAGATCGTGTCGATGGCGCACGGGGAGGCGGCGTCGAGCAGGACGACGTGATCGAACTGGCCGGTCTGCAAAAGCTGCCGGACCGGTTTGCGCAGCCGCAGCGCCGCGGCGTCCCGGACATGGACGCTGACCGCGCACGCCGCGCCGGCGGAAAAGCTCTGCGCGATCGCGTCGATCTCCGCCGTCGTGCCGACCTCGTCGCACAGCAGCATCTGCGGCGAAAGCGCGCGCAGCGCCATGCGCACGCCGGTCGCCTTGTCGCACCCGGAAAGCACATCGCAGTACGGCAGCGGCGCAAATTCTCCGCGGCTGTCGATGACGCTCACACGGTACAGCCGTCCGCACAGCCCTTCGGAAAGACGCCGCGCCAGATCGCGCAGCATCGTCGTTTTACCGCTCAGCGGCGGACCGGCCACGATCACGCTGCACAGTCCGCGCGAGAACAGCGCTTCGCACAGCGCGGCGGAGGCCGACGGGATCGCGCGGGCGATGCGCAGATTCAGCGAAGTGATCGTCGTGAGCATCTGCGGCGCGTTGTCCGCGCGTATATCCATATGGCCGCACAAACCGAGCCGGTGCCCGCCCGGCACGGTCAGAAAGCCCTCGCGGATCTGCATTTCATACGCGTGCACGGAGTATCCGCACGCGCGCAGAAACGTGTCTCGGATCTCCTGCGCGCCGGGCTTGAGCACGTCCGTGCCGCCGAAGCTGCCGCATTGTCCCGCGGCGCGCACGAACAGCGGTTCCTGCGCCGTCGTCAGCAGCAGCGGCGCAAACGCGCGCAGACGGATCTCCGTAACCGTATGCTTTGTCTGCGGCGGGATCTGCAAAAGCGGCTGCCGCAGGCGGTCGGGCAGGATCTGCGCCGCCTCGTCGAAGCTCTGCGCCATGCGGATCATCTCCTTCCGGCATCATTATATTACGTCTTGTCCCGCGGTAGAACCGGATTGACTGAGGCAGAACAGTTTTTCATATTTATGAGCGGTCGTTCTTTCGCATGTAAACATTCGGAACGGTCAGGCTGACAAACACGCGTCCGTCGTCTCCGTCTACGGAGAACGCGGAGAGATACGGCAGGATGCGCCCGAAGTCCAGGATGTGCAGGCCGTACAGATCAAAGACGGAAAAGACGGCGGTAAAACCGGCGTGCTGTGCGCGCGGATCAATTCGGAACGGTTCGATCTCGCCGCCGAGCCGCTGCACCGCGTCGCGGAAGAAGGACAGCGTTTCCAGAAACCTGTCCATCTGCGGCGGATTGACCTCGTAATCTTCGACGGACTGCGAATCGATGTAATCGAGATACAGTTTCTCAAGCGCACATATGGCGTCAAGATCCAACATTTCGTTTTCCTCCTTGTCACGGCGGATTCTGGCATGGATTCTTTTTTGCATGGTCTTATCTCCTTTTCAATGAATTTGGGAATCGCTGTCTTTTTTTTGGCTTTTTGTTTCTTTCTGCCGGGAGGGCGCCGAAAAAGGCGGTCGCGGCTTGGTTTCATAAGTATAGTTGCCCCGCATATACTGGTTGTCTGACCAGATTTCCTTGACGTCTTCCGAGAGCTTTGAAAATCCCATGTTTTTACTTCCTTTCTGTTTTTGGTAGCGTCCTAATGTGTAGGAACATGAGTTGCGGACGCACGGACGCACGGATGCGTTCAGTCCGTCCGTATGGTGCGGGTGTGTGTGCGTGCGTGCGTGACGCTTGCGCCGTCCGTGGCGGTCTGAAGCCGCCTGTACGGCGTTCCGTCCGTCCGTATGGCACGGGTGTCTGCCGTGTGACGGCTTCGCGCCGCCTGTACGGCGTTCCGTCCGTATGGTTTCGGCGTGTGGTGTCGTGACGCTTGCGCTTCCTCTGCCTGTATAGGCGGGTGCCCCGGTACGGGTGCCCGGCGTGCCTGCTGCCCGTGGCGGCGTCCCTGTTCAGCCTTTTCTGTCATACCATCGAAGAAAAAAATATACCGCATTCTTGCAAAATGCATATTGACAGGACGATGCAGTCGTTATAAAATAATATATTGTAGTATGGTCTGCTTTTTTGTCGGAAAAGGCCATATATTTTGTGTTTTCACGGGGCACGAGAATACGGATGAGGTGACAAAATGTATTGCAGGAAATGCGGCGCGTATTTAGACGACGACGATCTGTTTTGCGGCGCTTGCGGACAGAAGAACGAAAAGATATTCGGCATTCAGGAGCAGCCCGTCCGGCTGCCCGCGCAGAACCGCGGGGAGGAGCCTTTGCGGCAGCCGGCGCAAATCCGTCCGCAGACGACCTCCGGCGAGCCGGAAGCGTTCCGTCCGCGCAGCGAGCAGCCGAAACCGACGGCCGTCCGGGAGCCGGAAGACCCGTACGCCTGGCTGTCGGAGATGTCCGACGACGTCCGCACGCCCGTGCAGCCGACCGACCGAAAGCCCGCGCAGCCGACCGACCGAAAGCCCGCGCAGCCGCACGTCAAGGCGCCCGCGGCGGCGTCCGGTCCGGCAAAGGCCAAGACAAAGAAGAAAAAGAAAAAGCGCGCGCGAACGACCATGATCGCGATCGGCGGCAAAACCATCCGTCTGACCGCAGAGCAGCTGCGTGTCGGGGCGATCGCGCTCGCGGCGGTCGTCGCGGTGATCGTCCTCTTCTCCGTAACGAAGTCCGCGTTCTCTTTCGAGCATACGGCCAAAGCGTTTGCGAAAGCCGTTTATAAAGGCAACTGGAACAGCGTATATTCATTGATGGATATGAACAGCGACGGCGCTTTTGTCACGAAGGACGCTTTCCTTGCCGCGTGTAAGGAAACACCGGATCTGTTCGGAGATTTTTCGGATTCTCTGCGCTATGATCTGAGCCAGGCGAATGAATACGGGACAAATATGGGGTTGGATATTTTCGGCGACGGTACCGTTTCGCAGAACGACGGCGCCGGCGTGGAGGCCTATTTCATGCGCAGCTACGGCCGCAACGGCAGCGGCGCGTCTCTGTCGTTCCGTGTGGTCAAGGCCGAGCGGTTTTGGTTCTTTGACAAGTATGTCGCCGTGCCGGAAAACTCGCCGGTCGTGAAATACTCGATCCTTGCGCCACACGGCAGCACCGTGACGGTGAACGGCAAGAAAGTGAACACGTCGCCGGAAAAAGAGGGCGCGCGCGGCGCGACCACGGACGAGTACACGATCTCCGCGATCCTTCCGGGCAAGTATACCTTGTCCGTGAAGCACAGCGGCTGCAAGGATTATACCGCCGAGATGACGGTGTATCCGCAGAACTACACTGAATTCGTCGATGATTCCGATATTACCGGCAGCGGCGGTACGTCGGATAACGAGTACAAGGTTTATCCGATCTGTACGCAGGAGTTGCAGACGGCGCTCCAGAGCCGCGCCGCAAACTATGCCGCCGCCATCGTTTCCGCCGCGGCAAACGAGACCGGAACGGTCTCCGGCGTGGAATATTATGACGAGGACAGCAGACAGCAGATTCAGAAAGCGGTCGATTCCGTGGTGGAGCAGCTTAAAGACGCGTCCTCCGACGGATTCAGTTTCTCCAAGATCCGCGTCACGCAGTTCCGCCCGCAGCAGACGCAGGAAGAGCTGCCGTTCGACAGCATCATGACGTTCACGTTTGAGATAGAGTACGCCTACACGTGGCAGTACGACGGCGAGGACGGCGAGGATTCCGGCGAGGAAGAACGCACAGAGGATGCGGAGCTGATGCTCAGGGAAACGAAGGACGGATGGAAAGTCTTTTCGGTCAGCTTCTCACTGGAAAAAACCGCAGAGTATTGATACAGCACACAGGAATGCAGGGGGATAATGCATGAAACGAGTTTTTGCGGCGGCGCTCGCCCTTTCGCTGCTCTTTTTGACGGCGTGCGGCGCGTCGCAGCAAACGGATGCACAGACGCAGACGCAGGCGGCGGTCCCGGAAACCAAAGAAGCCGGTGCGCAGTATATGGAGTTCAACAGGCTGCCGGAGATCGGCACGCGCGGCAAAGGCGCGGCGCGCGGCCGTTATTACAATGAGTTCCGTGATTCGTTCCAGCCGCAAAAGGATTACGGCAGGATCGTTCCGTTCATCGGCAACACGTATTATTTCAAAGACAACCCGTATCTTGAGGACGACAAAAACAAAACGCCGCAGTTCCGCTACGGCATGATGACCGACGACGGCCGGATCGTGGTGGACGACGTTTTTGCGCAGGTGCGGTTTCTTCCGGACGAGGGCGCCTGCGGCGTTTACTGGGCGCAGCCGTTTGCCAAACGCGGCGCGCAGTCCATGCGCATCGAAAGCGCGGATTCGGAAAAGGACTGGGTCCGCATCACGAAGCAGACGCCCGACAAGCCGAACTGCTGGTACATTTCGGCGGACGGCACATGGGCGTTCCAGGTGCCGCACGACCACGCGGCGGCGTTTGGCCAGAAGCTTGTTGCCGTTTACCCATCGGCTGAGTATTCCACCGAATCCAAGGACTGCACCGTTCGCGTATTTGACTATTCGGGGAAACAGCGGTTCACGGTGGAGAGCAAACACAAGGGCGAGGTTTCCGTGCAGGTCCTGTCCGGAGATCTTGTGATGAGCGAAGTCGTCTATAAAAGCGGCAGCAGCAAAAAGAAAGCGTATACGTTCACGTCGTCTTCCGGAAAACAGCAGCTCAAGCAGTATCAAAGCGCTTTGGACTGTACGCTTTTCGGAGAGTATCTGATCGTCAAAACGGGCAAGGACGCCTATTCGCTGATCGATCTGTCCGGCAAAGAAAGAATAAAGAGCAATTACATGCATGTCGAAACGCTCTGGGAAACGCCGTACCTGATTACAAAGAAAGATAAGGAATTCCTGATCATGGACACGAATCTCAACGCCGTCGGAACGCCGAAAAAGTTCCATCCCTATCTGACGATCGTGAACGGCGTCAGAGCGTACAGCGATTCGCCGTATCCGGACGAAGGAAAATACTGGCGCATGGATTCGGACGCGGCGTTAAAGGCGCCGAAGGATTTTGCGTCGACGTATTACATCGACGGACGGTACGCGCTGGTGGAGAACGACGACAACAGCGTGTCGATACGCGAGATCAAAACGGGGCAGGAAACCGCGCGCATCCCGGACGCGAATGCGGAAGAGGTGTACGCCGGCCGGCGGGTGCTGTATCTGAGCGGAAACGCCGAGGGCAAAGCGCGCAGAGAGTATCTGTACAACATCAAAACGCAGAGGATGCTGTTTGAAAAAGAGATCATCAACTGTTATGAGATCGGAAACATTCTGTATCTGACGTATTACGGCAACGGCACGAGCGAAGTGGTCAACTGCATGTCCGGCGAAAAACTGTACTATAAATATATGGAATAAAGGTACGAAGAACATAGGTCGAAAAGGAGAACAAATATGACAGATATTCTGATCGTCGGCGCGGGACCTGCGGGATTGACGGCGGCGCTGTATGCCTGCCGCGCGGGGAAGAGCGTGCTGGTATTGGAGAAAGAAACCTTCGGCGGGCAGATCACGCATTCGCCCAAGGTGGAGAATTATCCGGGCATCGCGCAGATGAGCGGAACGCTGTTTGCGGATCAGCTTCTGGAACAGGCGCTCGCGCAGGGCGCCGAGGTCGAAATGGAGACGGTGACCGCCGTACGGCGCGACGGCGATACGTTCGTTGTGCAGACCGAGGGGGAGCCGTACAGGGCGAAGGCGGTCGTTCTGGCGACCGGTTCGCATCACCGGCAGCTCGGTCTGGAGGGCGAGAACGAGCTGGTCGGCGAAGGCGTGTCGTACTGCGCGGTCTGCGACGGCGCGTTTTATCAGGGCAAAAACGTCGCGGTGATCGGCGGCGGGAACACGGCGCTGCAAGAGGCGGTGCTGCTGTCGGAATCGTGTGCGCATGTGACGCTGGTGCAGAACCTTCCCGTATTCACGGGCGAGGAAAAGCTGCTGGAGATCCTGCGCGCACGCGACAACGTTTCGTTTATCACGGGCACGGTCGTCAAGGCGCTGCGCGGCGGCGACCAGCTGCGGAGCATCGTGCTGGAATCGGACGGCGAAACGACCGACTTCCCGGTAGACGGCATTTTTGTCGCCATCGGACAGGAGCCGGAAAATGAACCGTTCCGCGATCTTGTGCCGCTGACAGAGCAAGGATATTTTGACGTGGACGAATCCTGTGTTACGGATATGCCCGGCGTGTTCGTCGCGGGCGACTGCCGCCGCAAGGGTGTGCGGCAGATCACGACCGCCACGGCGGACGGCGCCGCTGCGGCGATCGCAGCCTGTCGGTATATTGATTCTATCTGAACAGAAAGCAGAAGAAAAATGAACTGGAGAAAGAAATTTATCGGCGACCGCGCGTTTTATAAACGGGTTCTTGCGGTCGCCGTGCCGATTATGGTGCAGACGGGGATCACGAACTTCGTGAGCCTCCTGGACAACATTATGGTCGGCCGGATAGGTACGGAGCAGATGAGCGGTGTGGCGATCGTCAACCAGCTCTTTTTTGTCTATTATCTGTGCGTGTTCGGCGGCTTTGCCGGCGCGGGGATATTCACCGCGCAGTATTACGGCGCCGACGACCAGGAGGGCGTGCGGCATACGTTCCGCTATAAGCTGTGGATGGGCGCGATATTGCTGCTCGGCGCGTTCGCGGTCTTCGGCGGATTCGGCTCGCGGCTGATCGGACTGTATCTGAACGGCAGCGCCGACGGCGGCGATCTTGCGGCGACGCTCGACTATGCGCTGGAGTATATGTGGATCGTTCTCGCGGGACTGCCGGCCTATACGATCGTGCAGGTCTACGCCAACACGCTTCGCGAATGCGGCGAAACGGTTGTGCCGATGCGCGCGGGCATGGCGGCGGTTTTTGTCAATCTCGCATTCAACTATCTGCTGATCTTCGGCAAGCTCGGTTTTCCGCGCATGGGTGTCAAGGGCGCGGCGATCGCGACGGTGCTTTCGCGCTTTGTGGAAATGGCCATCGTCGTGATCTGGACGCACCGGCACGCGGACAAGTGCCCCTATATCCGCGGCGCGTATCGGACGGTACGCGTGCCGCTCTCGCTGGTCGGACGCTTTTTCCGTACCGGCTCGCCGCTGCTGGTCAACGAGGCGCTTTGGTCGGGCGGTATGGCGATGCTCACACAGTGCTATTCCCTGCGCGGGCTGAACGTCGTCGCCGGCCAGAATATCGCCAGTACGGTCAGCAATCTATTCAGTGTCGTCTTTTTTGCGATGGGCGACGCGATCGCGATCATCATCGGACAGCACCTCGGCGCCAAGCGGTATGAGCAGGCGAAGGACGAGGACAACAAGATCATTGCGTTCGCGATTTTTATCGCGACGCTGACCGGGATCGCCATCTTTGCCACTTCGCCGCTGTTCCCGCAGATCTACAACACCACGCCCGAGGCGAAGCGCGTGGCGATGCTGCTGCTGATGGCGCAGGCGCTTTTTGCGCCGCAGACCGCGCTGCTGCATACGTCGTATTTCACGCTGCGTTCCGGTGGCAAGACGATCATAACTTTCTTGTTCGACAGCGTGTTCATGTGGGTCGTGAGCGTGCCGGTCGCGTTCGTGCTCAGCCGCTTTACGAATTTGTCCGTCGTGTGGATCTTTGCTTTTGTCGAAATGTCCGAGTGGATCAAATGCGCGATCGGCGTGATATTGGTCAAAAAGAACGTTTGGATGAACAACATCGTGCAGGAAACGGAGAACGCTTGATATGTTTTATGACAGACTGCAGGTGCTCTGCAAGGAAAGAGATCTTCCTGTGTCCGCGGCGCTGAAGATCATGGGCGTCAGCTGCGGAAACATGACACATTGGAGAAAGGGCCGTCTGCCGAAGGGCGATACGCTTCGCCGCATGGCGCAGTTTTTCGACGTGCCGGTGGATTTCCTCGTCGGCGCGAAACAGGAATCGCTCGCCGTGCAGCAGGAAAAATTGCTGCTCGTGTTTGAGTCCGTGCCCGAAGAAAACCGCGCGGCGTTTCTGCGCAAGGTCATCGAGATGGCGGAAAACGAACGACCGGATAATCCGCGCACCGTCCGACAAAAGCACGGCCTGTGACGGGGCGGCACGGCAGAATAACTTCCGCGGCATGCCGTTTTCCGAACGCTTATGCAAAGGAGGCCAAATCGGCAGAGCACGCATCCCGCCAGGAGAATTGCACTAAAGTGCAACCGGGGGAGCTTTTCTCGAAGCGGTGGTTCTCTGAGGAAGAGTTGCACTAAAGTGCAACGCGCGGTTTTTGTAAAACACGATTGTTTCCGATGGAAGAATTGCATTAAAATGCAACTCTCCCGACTTCCGGAAAAACAAGCGTGGTACGAATTGCACTAAGATGTAACTCCGCGAAATCGGCAAAACAAATATCCCGCCAGGAGAATTGCACTAAAGTGCAATCGGGGAGTTTTTCATAAAGCTGCAGTTCTCTGAGAAAGAATTGCACTAAAATGCAATCGGCCTACCGTCAACGTCGGCACGGGTTGACAGAGGTCCGGCCGCGCGGCGTTGCGAACGGTTTGAACGGAGGATATGGATATGCGCGATGCGTCTCTCAAGAAATGGAACGACGCCGCGGAATCGTATACCGACGCGCAGGAGCGATCCGCCTACGCGGATGCGAATAAAGCCGTCGTCAAAGCACGATTCAAAAAACTGCACGGCGAAAAAGCTTTGGATCTCGGCTGCGGATACGGGTATTATACAGATTATTTCCGAACGTCGGCGGCTGCGCCGTTGGCGTCGACGGCGCGCAGGCGATGATCGCCATCGCAAAAAGAAGTATCCGGACTGCACGTTTTCGGTCTTGGATATTACGCAGCCGCTGCCTTTTGATGCCGGCTCGTTCGATTTAGCGTTCTGCAATCAGGTGCTGATGGATGTTGATCCGATCGGGCCTGTTCTTTCGGAGTGCGCAAGGATTCTGAAGAGCGAAAGCGTGTTCTGTTTTTCGATTGTGCATCCGGCGCTCTTTAACGGTGACTGGAAATACGACGAAAGCGTCGGCAAAATCGGCAAACTGGTCACTTCATATCTTACGCCCGAGGCGTCTGAAAACCGTTTTTGGGGCGAAACGACGCATTACCACCGGCCGCTTTCCTGTTATCTGAATGCCGCAGCCGACGCGGGCCTGTGTCTTACGCACGTCGACGAGCCGAAAATCTATGCCGAAAAAAGAAAAAACGACGATCTGCCGCTGTTTCTTTTCGCCGAATACAAAAAAACCAAGTCAAGCAGATGATTACGGGGGATGAGAAAATGCTCTTTGTTTGTTATCCGAAATGCACCACCTGTCAGAAGGCGCAGCGGTGGCTGGACGAACGCGGCGTTTTGTACACGCTGCGCAACATTAAAGAAGAAAATCCGTCGGAGGCGGAGCTTCGCACATGGCACGCGCGCAGCGGTCTGCCGCTCAAGCGTTTTTTCAACACCAGCGGCTTGCAGTACAAGGCGCTGCATCTGAAAGAGCGTTTGCCGCAGATGACGCAGGACGAGCAGTTCGCGCTGCTTGCGTCCGACGGGATGCTTGTCAAGCGGCCGCTTCTGATCGCGGACGGCCGCGTTCTGGCGGGCTTTAAGGAAACGGAATACGCGCAGCTTTTGCAAGGCGGGGAATAAGAGGGCGTGAACGGATGGCAGGTTTTAAGAAACTGCGGGGCAGGAAATTCTCCGTGCCGCACGGCTTTACGGTGACGGCGCATTCGGGCTGTATGGGGCTGTCCGAAAATTCGATCGAGGCGATGGAAGCGGGCGTTGCGGCCGGGGCGCAGATCGTGGAATTCGATCTGCGGTTTACATCGCGCGGCGAACCGGTTTTGTCGCACGACGAACCGGTCGGCGAATGCGTGCCGCTGCGGGAAGCGTTCGCGTTTTTGGCGGCGCATCCCGGCATTCGCGCGAACGTGGACGTCAAGACAACGGAACATCTTGAATGCGTGGCGCCGATGGCGCGGCAGGCAGGCGTTCTGGATCGTATCTTTTTCACCGGGATCTGCGTGCAGGATGTGCCTGCGGTGCGCGAAAAATGTCCCGACGTCCCGTACTATCTGAACGTAAAAGTTCCGTTTTACACGCGCGTGGAGAAGCTCGCGGCAAAAACGCGCGCTCTCGGCGCGGTGGGCGTCAACGTCAGCGCGGGCAATCTGTCCGAGCGGCTGACGCGATATTTTCGGCAAAACGGATTGCTGACGTCCGTGTGGACGATCGACAGCGCGCGGAAGGCGCGGCGCGTTCTGCCGATGCAGCCGGACAACGTGACGACGCGTTGGCCGGATCGGATCGCGGAGAGCGTCGAAAAAAGGGATGAAGCATGAGCGAAACGGTTTGTACGCTGTATAAAAAATGCGGCGGGTGTCAGATGATGAATCTGCCCTATGCCGAGCAGCTGAAATGGAAAGAAAAACAGGTGCGGATCTTGCTGGACCGGTTCGGCAAGGTGTCGCCCATCATCGGCATGGAGCATCCGTACCATTACCGCAACAAGGTACAGGCGGCGTTCAAGCCGCTGCGGGACGGACGCGTGATTTCCGGCGTATACCAGTCCGGGACGCACCGCGTCGTCCCGGTGGATTCCTGTCTGCTGGAGGACGAAACGGCGGATGCGATCATCGTGACGATCCGCTCCATGCTGCGCGGCTTCAAGATCCCCGCGTACGACGAGGACAGCGGACGCGGCGTCCTGCGGCATGTGCTGGTCAAGCGCGGCTTTCAGAGCGGCGAGGTGATGGTCGTGCTGGTGTCGGCAAAGCCGGCGTTCCCCTCTGTTCACAATTTCGTCCGGGCGCTGCTTGACAAGCATCCGGAGATCACGACGGTGATCCTGAACGTGAACCCCTATGCGACGAATCTTGTCCTCGGCCCGAACGAACGCGTGCTGTACGGCAAGGGGTATATCGAGGACACGCTCTGCGGCAAGGTGTTCCGCATTTCGGCGAAATCGTTTTACCAGATCAATCCCGTCCAGACCGAGATCCTGTACGGCACGGCGATGGATTTTGCGGGACTGACCGGAACGGAAACGGTGATCGACGCCTACTGCGGGATCGGGACGATCGGTCTTGTCGCGTCGGACCGCGCGGGCAAAGTCATCGGCGTAGAGCTGAACCGCGACGCGGTGCGGGACGCGATCGAAAACAGCAAACGAAACGGCGTGCGCAACGCGCGGTTCTACTGCGGCGACGCGGGCGAATTCATGACCGCGACGGCGGAAAACGGCGGGACGGCGGACGTGCTGTTTATGGATCCGCCGCGCGCGGGCAGCAGCCCGGAATTTCTGCGATCCGCGCTCCGGCTGGCGCCGCAAAGGATCGTGTATATTTCCTGCAATCCCGAAACGCAGGCGCGCGATCTGGCTGCGCTTACAAAAGGCGGCTATAAAGTCCGCGCGATCCGACCGGTCGATATGTTTCCGCACACGAATCATGTGGAAACAGTCGTCCTGATGTCTCGGGTTGGGGAGAGGCCATAGAACGATTGTTAAGAGTATAAGGAGAACCTCTATGATTAAAAATGTTGCTGTTGTAAGTCTTTCGCGCGGCATTTTAGGCGAATCGTTTGTTCAGCTTGAAAAGGAAATAGGTCTGCGCAGATTGAAGGCATATGGTTAAAATGTCCGGTTCATGCCGAATGCGCTCAAAGGATCGGAATACATCCGGGCGCACCCGGAGAAAAGAGCAGAGGGTTTATTGCAGGCGTTTCGTGATCCCGATCACAGGGAGAGAAACAAAGCAAGGAGGAGCTTACCATGTCAATGAGACAGAAAAAAACAATTACATGCCCGAAATGCGCGCATGTACAGGATTATGTCGTCTGGCAATCACTCAACGGCGATTTGGACCCGGAAGCCAAGCAGCAGCTGTTGGACGGAACGCTGTTCCGCTTTGAATGCAGCAAATGCGGCCAAAAAATCATGGTCAACTACGGAATGCTGTACCACGATATGTCCAACAAAGCGATGGTATTCTTTGTGGATAAAGGATCCGTTGATGAGGCTCTGGCCACAATGAGGGACAATGAACAGCGGTTCGGCATGGGAAAGGCAGGATACCACCAGCGTATTGTGACCGATCAGAATGCCTTGCGGGAAAAGGCGATCATATTTGATCAAAAGCTGGACGATCGCGTCATTGAGATCATCAAGCTGTTCTGTTACCCAAACGCCGTCAAACGGGCGCCGGACGCAAACATCCGATCGGTTTACTTCATGGCGGCAGACGGCAAATACTCATTGGAGTTTATCGGCGATAAGTCGTTCAGTGCAGAACTGCCGGCGGGCATGTACGAAAGGATCAAAGACGGTTTCGAGGAACAGCTGAATGCCGCAGGAGACAAAGAAGCTCGGATAGACAGTCGCTGGGCGTCGGAATTTTTGAAAGGGTAAAGAACTCTTTGTTGATTTGCGAAAGAGGGGAAAACATGGCGTCAAGCAAACAATATCTGGCGTTTGTTCTGGATCAGTTGTCGTCGCCGGAGGAAGTTTCTTATAAAGCGATGATGGGGGAATACATCCTGTACTGCCGCGGAAAGATCGTCGGCGGGATCTATGACGATCGGCTCCTCGTGAAGCCGACGGCGTCGGCGAAACGTCTGATGCCGGACGCGCCGTTCGAGCTGCCGTACGAGGGCGCAAAGGAGATGCTTTTGGTCGACAATGTGGACGATCGGGACTTTCTGCAGGAATTGTTCAGCGCCGTGGCCGACGAACTGCCCGCCCCGAAGAAACGAAAGGAGACGCCCCGATGAAAAAAGCGTATGCACAGCTGGACGGCGCGTGGGAGGAGCGCGGCGTGATCGGTACAAGGATCGAGATCGACGGCGGCAGGATCACCGTGCTGTGGTGCAACACGCCGGTGCTGGAGACCGTATTCAAGATACAGGAAAACGGCGGCGAGCTGGACCTGATCCTCAAAAAGAACGGTCTGCGGTACGCGGGCAGCGCGGCCGACTATGCGACGGTCGAGCGGATCGGATACCGTGACGGCGCGCTGACGTTGTGCGAGTATTTCCCGATCACCGGCGAGAGCTGCACCGTTTTGACAAAGACCGAAAACTCTCGTTTCGGGAATTACGAGATCGCGGACGGCGTCCTCAGGGAATTGCAGGGGACGTGGAAAACCGCGGACGGTTTATACGAGATCGTCGTGCGCAGGGACGAACTGCAGTGGAACGGAAAGAAACGGAAGATCTGCGTCCTTCGGTCTAAAAGTCCGTACGAGCCGCAGGGGCGGTATCTGATCGCGGACCAGGATCCGGCGGTCTGTGAATGGGAAGGCTTCAGCCGGTTTGAATACGACGGCGGCAGGCTGACGACAAGGCTGTTCGTGTGCGATGCGCCGGGCATAGACTTTGTGTTTGAAAAAGCGCGTTAAATCTCACATCACGGAAATGATTCGGAAGGAGCGGAAAGATGGGCGAGACAGACGTCCGGTATAAGGACACGCAGGATTTCAGCACGGAAGAACCGGAAAGACTGTTCCTCTCTGTGGAATGGTCTTCGGGACATTTCCCCGACAAGCTCGCCGTCGCCATGAAGAATTTCCGCACGGTTTTTTCCGCTTGGGACGCAGACAAAACGAATTTATGGACGTGACAAGAGCGCCGAAGGACGGTTGGCGGATTTGACCGTGAAAAAACGAGGCAGAGGAATCTTTATGAAAAAACCGAACGAATGGGACCGCATGGTGAGCGGAAAACTGTACAACGCGATGAGCCGTGACCTGATCAAAAACCACGCGCTCGGTCTGATGCGGTGCGACCGCTATAACCGTATCGCGCTCTGGCGCGTTTTGTCCAAGCAGATCGCGCTGCACAGGCTCATCCCCTCTTCCCGCAAAAACGAGCTGGTGGTCTTCGCGCCGTTTTACTGTGAATACGGCGTCAACATCCGGGTGGGCAAGGGGTGCTTCATCAACTACAACTGCACGTTTTTAGACGTCGCTCCCATCACGCTGGGCGACGGCGTTTGGCTCGGCGCGAACGTGACGCTCGCGACGCCGATGCATCCGTTTCTTGCGGAAGAGCGTCTGCCGCGGGAATATCCCGACGGCGTGCACGATCTGGAATACGCAAAGCCGATCGTGATCGGCAAAAACTGCTGGATCTGTTCCGGCGCGACGATCGCGGGCGGCGTGACGATCGGCGAAAACAGCATCGTCGCGGCAGGCGCCGTGGTAGTGCGGGACGTCCCGTCGGACAGCATTGTCGGCGGCGTGCCCGCCGAGGTGATCCGCAAGATCGACGAGCAGGACAGGATGCACGTCTGGGAAACGTATCTGAAAAACGAAACGCCGCTGTCCGACAGGGACAAGGCGGCGGAAACCGGCGTAGGAAAGATATAGAAGAGACAGAAGGAAAGAATTATAATCTGCAACCGATTCTTCGATTTTAAAATGAAAAAGGGACTTTTCTCCGGATGATTCCTTGAAAGAAAAGTCCCTTCTTTTCGTTCTTCGCTAAATGCGACAGTCCCGTTTATTAGTTTTTCACACAATCTGTTTCTCAATAAACTTTAAGGCAAAATCTTCGGGAGGCAGCGGCGGAGAGAGAATGAATCCCTGCGCCATTGTGCAGCCGTTCTCTTTGAGCAGCTGCAGCTGCTCCTGCGTTTCCACGCCCTCTGCAATAACGGGGATATTCAAGCTCTTTGCTGTTTCAAGTATCTGCTTTACAAGCTGCATATCTTTTTCGCTGAAATCAATATTCCGGATCAATGCCCTGTCCATTTTCAAAACGTCGATCGGCAAGGATGAAAGCTGGTTTGGCGAGGAATACCCTGACCCGAAACCGTCCATTTCTATCTGATATCCTTTTTTGCGCAGAGTTTCTATAGCGCCGATAAACTGACGCGTATTCTCGAGATATGCAGACTCCGTCACCTCGATCTCGAGCGAAGACGCATCCAAACCGTTTTTCTTTAAAATTGAATCGAGCGTCGAATCGAGCGAAACATCAAATACGTCGATGCGTGAGAGGTTGACGGAAACCTTGACCGTTACGCCGTATTCTTTACGCCATTGCGCGATTTGTCGCGCGACCTCCGCCCACACATATTGATCGATCTGACCGATCTGACCGTTTCGCTCAAAAAGCGGGATAAAGTCATTCGGAGGAATCATCCCCAGCTCAGGATGTACCCACCGGACGAGCGCCTCAGCGCTCTTGAGCCTGGGCGGGTCGACGGCGATGTCAAACTTAGGCTGATAACGAACGATAAATTCCTCATTATTGATCGTATGGCGAAGATCGTTGATCATGTGCTGCTCATTTTTATCATGCTCGCGCACAGAGTCGTCAAACACGATCAGGCGATCGTCATATTGTCCCCGGGCACGATTGCACGCGATCAGCGCCTGCTCGACAAGCTGCCGAGGCTCTGTGTTTTCCTTCCACGGCATCACGCCCATGCGCAGCATGATGCCGGCGTCTGAAGTAATCATGTCCAGCTTTCCCTCCAGACGGGAGAGCAGGGCGCGCGCATCAACAAACGTTGAGCAGTAGATCGCAAAGCAATCCGCTTCCATTTGGCAGGCGACGCCGTCTTGTTCCAATAAAAAATCGCTTATCTCGTTTCTGATCGCGCTTAGTATCTGATCGCCGAAGTCCCTGCCGTACAAAGCGTTTACAGAGTGAAACTGTTCGATATTCAGCACGATGGCTTTCATCGGTTTTCCGGGATCGTTTTGATAAAGTCGATCGGCGTATTTAAAGAAATCGTTTTTATCATAAAAACCTGTAAACTCGTCTGTTTCCGTTATGTTGATCAGCCGCTGTTTCGCCTGTGACCTATTTTTCTTCTTTGCGCTGCGCAGCACGAGGAGAACGACGACAAGCGCAGCCGCGGCGATCACGCCGAAAACGACGCCGGGATGCTGGTTAAGAAGAAGTGGTACTGCTGCAAGAATCCCCTGATGCAATCCTTTTTCCATGTTCTTTTTTCAATCCTCTGCTTGTTATTTTGCCCGAAAACCATGACACGTCCCTAAGTTTACTGTGGTATTATCTCCTTCCTTTCTTACCCTAAACACGACGGATGGACAAAGCCGATAATATATTATATCACAGAATTCGGCCGGAAGCAATTCCTTGTCAAAGAAAATTCAGTTGTTTAACATGAGCTTGACTAATTCCGCAGCGTACCCGATCGGCGCAGCGATCACGGCCAGCGGATAGAGGATCGGCGCGACCAAAAAGGAGAACGAATCGAGTATGATCGCCTGGGAAACCACCTTATGGAAGTATCGGCTCAGGATCGTTCCGGTATCGGCGACCGCCGATCGGAGCAGAAACTGTTTTCGCGCTTGTGCGGATACGAAAACATGAACCTTGACGGTGTATTCCATCTTTTGCGCGATGCGCAGTGTGAGCGTGCATTCTCCCGCGGAAACCGCCGTAACCGTGCAGTCCGCGTCGACGCGCAGCGCATCGCTGCCGGGGAGCGCCTGCGTGCGGCGCAGCAGCGCGTCGCTGTCCATGCCGCAGCGGATCGTATCGCCCTGCAAGCAGTAGATCGTGTCCGTGTCGCGCGTGTAACAGCGGATCGTTTCTGTTTTCTCGGGATCGGGATATTCGATCCTGACGCGGTCTATGGCGTAGCTGCCGCGTGAAAACGTAATATCCCGTTCGATCGCGGCGCCGGCGCCGTCCAAAAGACCTGAAATGCGCAGCACAGCGTTGCTCGGCGTCCAGCTGACCGGCAGGAACAGTTCAAGACGCTCGCCGTTCTCGGCGCACGGCAGCAGAGAGCGTATCCTGCCGCTGTCGATCTGCGGAACGGTCTGCGCGTCGTTTTTCGGGATGAACGCCGCGGAAAGCGTTTCCGAAACGCCGCAAACCGTTTCGTCCATACGCAGATACAGTCCCCTTTCCTCGTCCATCTGCGTGAACAGAATCACTTCTTCGGCGCTCTGGTCTGCCGCCGCGCAGCACAGCGGCAGACCGCACGCGCACAGCAGCGCGCAGCATAATAATACAGCCAATCCGGAACGAACAGACAGCGACTTCATGAATGATCCCTCCTATTTTTATACCAAACGGTACTGCGTCAGATTCATGCTCTTGCGGCGGGCGCCTCTGTCCAGCACGCAGAATACGGGCTCGCCGTCCGTATCCGCGTATACCGTCAGATCCTCCGCCTCGAACGACCGGCCGATATTACGGGTAAACACGACCTGCACGTCGCCGGTCCGGACGTCGATGGAAAACACGCGTTTCAGATCGTTTTCCTCGTCGCAGGACAGGTAGAGCTTGCCGCCGAACATTTCTCCGCCCTGCATACGGTCGATCGGCGCGGACAGCGGGACTGTCTTGATTAAACGCAAATCATCGATCGCAAACACGTTCAGAACGGTCGCGTTGCTCCATTCGGCCGTGTACAGGAGCTTCTGCTGCGCATCGACCGCGCACCACGGCACACCCTCCGTATGCAGTTCCTGCGGCAGCTCATAGCATTTGCCCGTGTATTCCAGCGTGTTCGCGTCGTACAGAACGATATACGGATGCAGATACTCCGGGCCGTCCTCGACGGCGGCGTAGACGATCCCGTTATAGCAGCTCAGGCCTCCGATGTGATCGCAGCCCAGCGCTTTCAGCTCCTTCGGAATAGGCGACGTGTTGATGCGGAAGATCTCGCCGGTACGCATATCCGCCTTGCCGAGGTTTTTCTTGCCGCTGAAATAATAATACGTCCCGTCGTTCGTCACGCCCTGATTGCTCATATAGTAGTCCTCCAGAACGTAGCGCTGTTTTGCGATGATCCGGGCGCCGTCCGGGTCCGGGAGGTTTCGCTCGTCCAAGCTGACGATCAGCAGCATGATCATGGAAAGCAGGGCAATACACCGTTTGAAGAACACATACGATTTGGCATACATGGTTTACACATCTCCACTTTTATGACTGCCGCGTCTGGCCGCGGCCGCCGCGATTCCGTCACCGGCTCGCGCCGTTCGTCTGCCGACACATCTGCCCAAAGACGAACGGACGATCACCCGATGTCAATTATAAAATACAACAGAATCCTGTCCTTGTCAATTTAAATCGGTACAAAACGATCGCCAATGAATCGTGCAGCCGGATCACTGCGACGGTTTGGACGTCACGAAAAGCATTTGAATTTCCTGACATCTCAACGCCTTCCGGCTTTGTGGATCGACTGGAAATCGTGTAAGCCGTCAAAAGCCTATTTGTCTGGCTCTCAAGAGCCAATAAAACGGCGCAGCGGAGCAAAATTCCCGGCTGCGCCGATACTCTTATCTGGACAGCATCATGCCTGCGCTGACGTTTTTCGGACAGGCAGACGGATCGCTTTTTGTGCGAGGATCGTAACGGCACGAAGTGCTTCCGCGCAGACGACAGTCGCGATCGCAAAAACGACGAATTCACACATCCGCCCGATGCCCAGTTGCGACACGTCGAACGGCTTGACCAGAAACATATAGTGCACGATGTAGACATAGAAAGACAGGGTGTCCGAGTGCCGGATCAGTTTGTTTTGTGCGATGGCGTCGAACTGTGCCGGACATCGCGCGTAAACAAGGCGGAACGTCGCAAAGATCCAGAAAGCGAGCATGTTCTGCTGCAGAGCAACGACAGACAGATACCATTCAGCGCCGTCCATGCCGCGCAACACAAGCAGAAGACGTACGCCGACTGCAGCGATCATCAATCCCGTCCACAGCAGCCACGGTTTGAAACGGCTTTTCCATGCGTGCTTTTTGCAGGCATATCCGATGAAGAAGATCTGCAGATACGACACATAGAGCTTGACCATACACAGCAGCGCAACTGCCGCACAGGAGACGATCAGCGTCAAAAGCAGGGTTTTGCCGGTAGGGTACAAACGGTTTTCGATTTGCTTGAACGCAAGCATAAGAAGATAGCACAGCATCAGCACCGTAATAAACCAAAGATGTCCGGTTCCTCCGCACAGCTCTCGGTAGGGGATATAGCCGCAGAGGAAACTGAGGCCCTGCAGATTCAGCATATACAGCGGTATCGTGCCGAAAGACGCGGATTCCCGCGCGAAGGAATAGAGGTACACGCTCAGAAACAGAATGAAAATCCCTACAGGAAGCGTCACACGCAAGTAGCGGTTCGCAAGGAAGGACCGCAGCTTGACGGTTTTTCCGCCATACAGAAAGCCGGAGATCAGCAAAAAAAGCGGAACGCCGACGTTGAACAGCTGCGAGAGCGCCGCGATCCCGATCCAGGAAAACAGGTGGCACAGCAGGATACAAACCATTCCTGTCAGACGGACGAGGGAGACGGAACTGTCATATGCGGATGGGGTGGAACTACCCACATGAAACACATCCTTTTGAATGAATTATGAGATTAGTATAGCACACTTTCAAACGTTTGTCACGCACGCTTTCTACGAACGTGCAGACGGCAAAATATTTGAAAAAGGGCTTGATTTTTCAAGAAACATATAGTATAATAAACCCCGTTGAGCAAACGGAGAGTTGTCCGAGTTGGTCGAAGGAGCACGACTGGAAATCGTGTAAGCCGTCAAAGCGGCTTCGAGGGTTCGAATCCCTTGCTCTCCGCCAAAAGCCTATGAAGCACAAGATGTTTCGTAGGCTTT
>JAFSYP010000047.1 GCA_017449935.1 Clostridia bacterium | reverse complement strand
TCCTTTGATTGTTGTGCGGTTGGCGAACCGGCACTATTCTATCATAGGAGGCCTTCTCTTGCTATAAGCGTTTTTCTCCACCAGCATAGCTGGTGGTTTATTGTCTCTCAAGAGCCAAACAAAAAGACCGGGGATTGTTCCCCGGCTTTTTTCATTTCTGTGATCCTTTTCCGACCGCCGCACCGTGCATTGAGTAAAAAGAAAACCCGCAAACCGTTGATAACCAACGATCTGCGGGATGGAGCTGATGGTCAGAATCGAACTGACAACCTGCTCATTACGAGTGAGCCGCTCTGCCATTGAGCCACATCAGCGTAGACAGCTTCTATATTATAATAGAAGCCGCTGCATTTTTCAAGTGTTTTTTTAAATTTTTTTTGAAAAAAGTCGATTTTTTTATCCGCGGCGCAGAAGCAGCAGGACCAGAACGCAGACAGCGGCGATCGCGGCAGCGATCAGGATCGTAATACCGGTCACGCTCTTTTTCTTTTCGGACGTCTGCGCGGGCAGCAGATTCGCCGCGCGCAGCGCACGCGTCAGCGGCTTGTACACGAACAGCGTGACCGCCGCGTTCAGGCCGCCCTTGATTGCGTTGAAGGGCAGGAAGACCGGCACGAGCATACCGATCACGGCCTCCCGCGGCACGCCCATATACAGCGGCGTCAAAAACGCGTTCCACAAAAGCATCACGCCCGTCATGAAAGCTACGCCGCACAGCAGACCGATCACGGCGCTTTGCAGCGTTCTGCGGCGGCTGTACAGCAGCGCGCCCGGCAGAATGAACGCGCCGGAGGCGACCACGTTCATCACCAGACCGATCCAGCCCGTCTCGCTGAAAGTCAGCATTTCCAGCAGCGACGCGACGAGCGTCACCAGCAGCGCGGGCACAGGGCCGAGCATGAGCGCGGTGATCGCGAGGATCACGTCCTTCGGATCGTACTTCAGCCACGCGGCGCCCGGCAGAAGCGGCGGCAGCAGAAAGTGCGATACGGCGGTCAGTGCGAAGGCCATCGCGCAGAGCATGGCGCAGACGGCAAGCGTGCGGGTGTTCAGCTTGTGTTTTGCAGACATTTCGTCCCCTCCCGAAAAAAGTCCCACGAATCGTCGGGAAAACAATTCGTGAGACAGCATCAAGTATAGAGTTTGGCATCCTCTCACATCCGGACTGTACCGTCGGTACCGGAATCGCACCGGTTCAGCCTTGCGGCTCGCAGACTTTCACTGCCGGTGGGGAATCGCACCCCGCCCCGAAGACACACGTATTGTAGCACGTCAAACGCGCCTTGTCAAGCGTCCGATCAAAACGCCGCTTTTTTTCTGCGGCAGCGCGGGATCGACAGATAGTATTCGTCCCAGACGCGATCCAATGTGGCGGCGAGCTCCTCGATCAGATCCATGCTGTACCGGCCGCTGGCGTGGTTCTTGGTGAAAATGATCATCAAATAGCAGCCGCCGTTTTCGGTCTGGACGACCGCGCAATCGCCCGCGGTGCCGCTGCTGCCGCTGGAATAGTACCAGCCGCTCTTATGCGCGGCAGGCCGCCCGATGCCGTCCCGTATGGGAGAAGAACGCGCTTTGCACAGCACATCCCATGCGTACGAGGCGTGCTTGGCGCCCGAATGGCAATAATGATACAGCGCGAACCATTCCGTGGCGCGGTCCTTGGTCGTGCACTCTCCCATGTAGTTATAGGACTCCACGACGGTCCCGCTGCCCAGGCTCTTGATGAACGCATTGAATTTATCCCGCCCCACATAGCGCAGCAGGACTTCGTAGCTCGTATTGTTGGAAATATGGATCATGCGCTTGAGCAGATACTGCACCGTGTATTTTCCGCTTCCGGAGCCGAAATCGTCATAGGACAGCTGGCTGAGATTGACCTTCAGTTTCGTATCCAGCGACAGCTTTCCGGCGTCCATCTGCTTGCAGATATACAGCAGCATCATCGCCTTGATGGTGCAGTTGCTCTGGAATTTCTGCCCCGCATGATAGGACGCGACCTCTTTGAGCGTCTTGCCGCTGATGTCGTAAAGCCCCCACGCGATGGAAAAATCATAGCGGTCGTAGATCTTGTTCAGTTCGGACTGCAGCTTTTTGGATATGGTATATTCATGTTCCTTGTGCGTGCCGCGGTTGAGCAGGCAGGCGGCATGTACGGAAGGGAACGCAGACGCTGCAAGTACAAGAACAGACAGCAGAACACAAAGCAGTTTGCGCACGGGCTTCATTCTTTCGACCTCTTTCGACACTATATAAAAATATTATACTATATCCTGCCGGTATTGTCAATGTACGGCACAAGAAAATGTATGCGGGCCGCCTGTTTCGTATGCCGTGAAACGAATAAGGAAACGCGCCGCGGAAATACTTTTTTTTATTGACTTTTTAGTCGTTTCATGCTAAGATACTTTGGAATATGCAAAACGGAAAGGTGGTGTCGAGGCGATGGATCGAAAAGAAAAAATGCAGTTTCGTGCGGCCGATCTCGCATTGGGGCAGATTCTGAAATATATCGACAAGGACCCTCTCGGTAATCTGACAAATCTTGTCAGCATGTCGGAGAAGCTGGCAGGCAGCACCTTCCCGAAGGTGAACTTTGAGAAGTTCCGTCAGGCGCTTGCGACGCCCGGCCATGTGTGGGTCGAGTACGCGCTGTCCATCATTCGCGATACCGACCGCGACGCCCTGCAGAAGGCGATCATGGCGATGGGCTACGGCACCTACGTCGCCACCAAAACCGTACGCGAGAACCGCAAAAAACACCGCTGTAATTTCCCGAACATCATCCTGTTCGATCCGACCAGCGCCTGCAATCGCCATTGTAAGGGCTGCTGGTCCGCCGAATACGGACACAAATACAGCTTGTCCATGGAGGAAATGGAATCCATTGTGCGGCAGGGACGCGAACTGGGCGCGCATCTGTATATGCTCACGGGCGGCGAGCCGCTGCTGCGCAAGGAGGATATTTTCCGTCTCTGCGAGGAGAACCCTGACTGTATGTTCCTGTGCTACACGAACGCGACGCTGGTGGACGACGACTTCTGCCGCGAGATGAACCGCCTGGGCAACCTCACGCTGGCGCTGAGCATCGAGGGCACCGAAGAAAGCAACGACGCCCGACGCGGCGAAGGCAGCTACGCGACGACGATCCGTGCGCTGGAGCTGCTGAAAAAGCACCGCTGTTTCTACGGGATGTCGGTCTGCTACACCAGCCGGAACGTCGAATACGTCACGAGCGACGCGTTCATCGACGAAATGTGCGAAAGAGGCGTAAAGTTCGGCCTGTATTTCAACTATATGCCCGTCGGACGCAACGCCGTCCCGGAGCTGATCCCCTCCCCCGCACAGCGTGAGTTCATGTACAACTGGCTGCGGAAAATGCGCAGCGTCGAAACCGGCAAGCCGCTGTTCGTCCTGGATTTTCAGAACGACGCGGAGTATGTCGGCGGCTGCATCGGCGGCGGCCGCAATTACTTCCACATCAACTCCTCCGGCGACATCGAGCCGTGCGTTTTCATTCACTTTTCCGATTCCAATATCCGCACGCATACGCTGCTGGAAGCGCTGCAGCGGCCCCTGTTCCAGGCGTATTACCGCTCGCAGCCCTTCAACGACAACCACCTGCGGCCATGTCCGATGCTGGAGAATCCGCAGTGTCTGCGGCACATCATCGCCGAAACGGGCGCAAAACCGACCGACGTCCTGTCGACCGAATCGGCGGAAACGCTCTGCGCAAAGTGCGACAGGTTCGCTGCCGCGTGGGCGCCGGAAGCGGATCGCATCTGGAACTCGACGACGCACCCGAAGACAAAAACGTATTACTACCGCGATACGCCCGAAGCGAAACAGGAAAGCGAAACAGGATAAATAAAAAGAAGCCGGGAGACTGTTCGGTCTTCCGGCTGTCTATATCAAGCGAGCCGAACGGCGGTCCGCCGCCGCAAAACGCCGCACGCTGCCTGTCGGTCGATCCCGCGCAGCGGCGGCGCTTTCGCTCGCGCTGATAGTTTATCCCCTTCCGCCGCGATTATTCCGAGAATTCGAGTCTTTACTTTCTTCTGAAAAAGGTTTATTATGGAACGCGAGGTGTTATCATGAAGAAGATCCTGAGTTTTGTGCTGTGTCTGCTGATCCTGCTCGGCTCACTGCCGGTATTCGTGTTCGCCCAGCAGACAGACCGCGTGCCGATCATCCATATCTACGGCTTCATGAGCTGTCCGATCTATTCCGCAGACGGACAGACGCGTCTGTTCCCGATGGAGAAAGACGCGGTGGTCGGCTTTGTCAAGAAGCTGCTGCCGTCTGTTTCGGCGTTCGTCGTCAACAAGAACTGGACGAAGTTCGGCGATCGCCTGATCCCCGCGCTCAACGATCTGCTCATGCCCATCGCCAACGACGAGCTGGGCGTGCCGCGGAACGGCACCGGCGTGCAGTTCGCCTATCCGACGCCGCAGGAGATCGCTGCGTCGGAGACGATCCGATTCAACTATGATTGGCGGGACGATCCGTTCGTCAGCGCCGCGCAGCTGCGTGATTTCATCGACTATGTGACCGATGCGTGCGGGTGCGATCGCGTATCACTGGAATGTCACAGCTATGCGGGCGTCGTGACGCTGACGTATCTGGCGACCTACGGGACGGAAAAAGTGCAGAGCGTCTGCTTTAACGCGACGGCCGTCTACGGCGCGGCGTTCGCGGGCGAGCTGATGAACGGCAAAGTCAACATGAGCACCGACGCGCTGACTGCCTTTCTGGAAGGCCTCGTCGACCATACCGACTACGAAAGCCTGCTGCTGGCCGTCGTTTCCCTGTTTGACGACCTGGGCGGCGCAAAGTTCCTGTGCAATTTCCTGAACGGCCTGTTCGTCCACCTGTCCGACAGGATCTGGGAGGATTCCATCCTGCCCGTTTTCAACAACTGGCTCAGCGCCTGGGCGATGGTCCCGGACGCGAAGCTGCAGGGCGCGTATGATTTCACACGCGCGACGGTCCGCAGTGCGGACACGCCGGAAAACCGGATCTTCTTCGACAAGGTCGACCGCTTCAACCGCGAGATCCGCCAAAAGCGCGAAGCGTGTCTGCGCGAGGTCGACGCGCACTGCAATCTCTATGTGATCGCGCGGTACGGCTATCCCGGCGTCCCGCTGGAAGCAACATGGCAGGCCAACACGGACGGCGTGCTGAATACGGAAAGCGAATCGTTCGGCGCGACGTGCGAGCCATTCTCGTTCTTTTCTCCGACCTTTGAACCGCACAAGCTGATCTCGCCCAGCGGCGCGATCGACGCGTCCACCTGCCTGTTCCCGCAGCAGACGTGGTTCGTGCGCAACTATAAACACACCCAGAAGGACCCCTCGATGGAGGAGTTTACGCAGACGCTTCTGCGCTCTCCATCGCAGCTGACCATAGACAGTCTGGAAGCGTATCCGCAGTTTCTGTACTACGACAAGGTGCTGCGTGAGCTGTATGCCGACATCAATCAGGTCGATACGACCGTGACTAAATGGTACCAGGACCTGTTCCGGCTCATACGGACGCTGTTCGAGCGCTGGCTGCAGCGCATCCGGACGCCGAAACGCCGCGCGTCGCCGGAGGTGTACGAGATCCTCGTTGCGTGAATACAGAAGAAAACCAGGGCTGCCGTGCGGCAGCCCTGAATCGTTTTTATGTATGGGTTTATCTGTATCCGTATCTGTGCAGCAGATCGTCGATCCGATCCGAAGGATCGAGCAGACCGCTGAGCGATTCGTCGTGATTGAGCGTCTCGATCACGAGCGAGATGTATTTTGACAGGTCTACTTCCGTATACCATTCGCGCTCGAGCAGCGCGGGCGTACGGTAGATGAGGTTCGTCGTGAACACGCGGTCAATCATGCGCGTATCGAACGCGGTGTCGAACACGTCCAGGCCGTTGCAGAACAGGCCGAACGACGCGCAGATGAAAATGCGGTTGGCGTGCAGGTCCTTGAGCTTGCGCGCGACCTCGATCATGGAGTCGCCGGAGGAGATCATGTCGTCCACGATGATGACGTCCTTACCCTCGACGTTGGCGCCGAGGAATTCATGCGCGACGATGGGGTTGCGGCCGTTGACGACGGTGCTGTAATCACGGCGCTTGTAGAACATGCCCAGCTCCAGGCCGAGCACGGTGGAGTAGTAAATGCAGCGGCTCATGCCGCCCTCGTCGGGGGAAATGACCATCAGGTGGTCCTTGTCGATGTGCAGATCAGGCACGTTCTTGACCATGGCCTTGATCATCTGGTAGGTCGGCGCGATGTTCTCGAAGCCGTGCAGCGGGATCGCGTTCTGCACGCGGGGGTCGTGCGCGTCGAAGGTGATGATGTTGTCCACGCCCATCTGCTCGCACAGCTCCTTGAGCGCGTCGGCACAGTCGAGGGATTCGCGGCGGGAACGCTTATGCTGGCGGCCTTCGTACAGCATGGGCATGATGACCGTGATGCGCTTGGCCTTGCCGCCCGTCGCACTGATGACGCGCTTGAGGTTGGCGAAGTGATCGTCCGGGCTCATCGGCACCGTCATGCCGTACATATCGTACGTCACGCCGTAGTTGAACATGTCGCACACGATGAACAGATCGAGTCCGCGCACGGAGTCGAGGATCAGCGCCTTGCCCTCGCCCGTACCGAAACGCGGGAACTCCACGTGGATCAGATAAGAATCACGGAAATAATTCTTGTAGGACGTGGTACGCATACTCTCCGTGTCCTTCGCCGTGCGCCAAGAGATCAGATAGTTGTCGATCTTTCTCGCCAACTCAGCACATCCGGGCAGGGCGATCACGCCCAGCGGACCTACGGGAATACCGGTCAACGCAGCGGTCAATTCAGACATAAGATGAACCCCCCAAACAATGTATATTCACTTTTCGGTAAAGCACCATCTTTATTGTACCGCATTCCCGTCCCCGTTTGCAAGGGATAACGGCAACTTTTTTGAAAAAAACTTCGATCGTTTTTCGGCCGTTTTTTGTCGATATGTACCAAAAGACGCTGCGCTCACTGCGTATAGTGCTGCGCCTGCGCGTTCCAAAGCGCGGCATAGGCGCCGTTCTCGCCGAGAAGCGACGCGTGCGTGCCCTGCTCGACGACCTTGCCGTCCGCAAACACGGCGATGCGGTCGCAGAAGCGGCACGACGACATGCGGTGCGAAATGTAGACCGCCGTCCTGCCGCCGGTCATATCGTTGAACCGGGCGTAGATCTCCGCTTCGCTCTTCGGGTCGAGCGCGGCGGTCGGCTCGTCGAGGATGACGAACGGCGCGTCCTTATACAGTGCGCGGGCGATGGCGACCTTCTGCGCCTCGCCCCCGGACAGATCCTCGCCGTCCTCCTCATACAGCTTCGTGACGCACTGCCGGACGCCCTTCGGCATCCGGCGCACGCGCTCGCCGACGCCCGCCGTGTCGAGGCAGCGCATCACCTTGTCTTCGTCGTACGTTTCGCTCGCCGCGACGTTCTCCGCAACGGTGAACGACAGCAGCGTGAAGTCCTGGAACACCACGCCGAACAGCTTGAGGTACTCCGCGTAGTCGAACTCGCGGATGTCGACGCCGTTGACGGTGATCGAGCCCTCGGTCGGGTCGTACAGGCGGCACAGGAGCTTGATCATCGTCGACTTGCCGGAGCCGTTGCGCCCGACGACGGCCAGCCGCTCGCCGGTGCGGATCGTCAGATTCAGATGGTCGAGCACGAGCGGTTCCGAACCCGGATAGCGGAACGACACGTCGTGAAACGCGAACTCCACGTTTTGCGGGTCGATCCCCTCCACAGAGCGCGTGCCGTTTTTCATTTCGCTGTGCAGGTCGAAGAACGCCAGATCCTCTTCCAGAAAGCGGCGGTTGCTGCGCATCATGCCGAGCTGCAGCGCAAGGTCGGAAAATGCGGAGATCATGGCGGTCATCACGCCGTAGTATTCGACCACCTTGCCGGGACCGAACGCGCCGGACAGCGCCTTCAGGCCGACGAACAGATAGACCGCCCCGCCGATGACCGCCGTCACGACCGCAGTAATCATGCCGAATGTGCTGCCCGCGCGCAGATTGATCGCTGCCGCACGACGGCTGACGGCGGAGATGCCGTTCTCCAACTCCTCCGCAATCAGCGGCCGCTCACGGAAAAGGCGGATGTCCTCGCCGCTGCCGGATTCGTTGAGCACGCGGCGTTCGTAATACCGGCGCACCATGTGCAGCTTGCCGAGCAGTTGATGCCCTTCAAACCTGTGCTTCGACCGCGCATCGTTTCCCCAAACGCTCAGCAGGATCAGCAGCACGACAAACAAAACAAACAGCGCCGCAAACAACGGACTGTTCACCCACTGCAGAACGCCGCCCTGCGACGTGTCGCCGCGGGCAGTAAGCATCCCGGAAGACATTCCGGTCGCCGTGACGACCGACAGCAGACTCACGGCAATGCTGCGGATCAGAATCGGCTGGTGGGCAAGACCGTTATACGTCTGCGAGTTGTTCTCCGCCTTACCGAGCATGGCGGAGATCTCCGGATTTTCCGTCTGCGCAAAATCGAGCGAAAGCGCTTTGCGCGTCATATACATTTCGCGCCGGTACCATGCCGTCCAGTTCATATCCATCGTTGCGCGCATGATGAAACGCCGAACGAGAAACACGGCAAAAACCAATCCGGCGGAAATCAGGACATAACGGAAACACGCCCAAAAGCTCCTGCCCTCGGTCAACGCGGTGATCACGCTGCCGGAAAAATGGATCGTGATATAATTCGCAAGAACGGGAAGATAGAACGCAAGGATATTGAAGGGCGTATACCATTTGCCGTTGATCTGCTGATTCAGGCGCAGACCGCGCAGCTGCACACGCAGATTTGCACGTAAGTTTTTCATTGCGCGTTCGCCTCCTTCTCGTAATATCGGCTCTGCAGGCGGAACAACTCGGCGTACGCGCCGCCTGCGCGCATCAGTTCGTCATGACTGCCGACTTCCGCCGCGGTCCCGTCCGCGAGCAGCACGACGCGGTCGCAGAAGCGCGTGGAGGACAGACGGTGGGAAATATAGATCGAGGTCTTGTCGGCGGCAAACGTGTTGTACTGCATATACAGATCGTTCTCCGCAATCGGGTCGAGCGCCGCCGTCGGCTCGTCGAGCACGAGGATCGGCGCGTCTTTATACAGCGCCCGCGCCAGCAGCAGCCGCTGCTGCTCGCCGCCGGAGAACGCCGTCGCACCCTCGTGGATGTCCTTGACCATGAGGGTGTTTTCCTTATTCGGCAGCGACGCGATCTTTTCGTCTATGTTCGCCTTGCGAAAGCAGTCCCACAGACGGTCGCGGTCGATCTCCTCCTCCGGGCAAAGCGCGACGTTTTTCGCCACGGTCGCGGGCAGGAAATTGACCGTCTGCAGCACCGTCGCGAACAGTGTAAAGTAGTCGTCCCGCCCGTATGCCTGCACGTCCCGTCCGCCGACGCGGATATGCCCGCTGTCCGGGGCAAGCAGTCCGCACAGGAGCTTGACGAGCGTCGTCTTGCCCGCACCGTTGTCGCCGACAATCGCGACGTGCTCACCCGGCCGGATCGTCAGCGAAAAGTCCCGGATGGTCGGTTTTTCCGCGTCCTCATAGGCAAACGTCACGTGATCGAACTCGATCGCACACGGCAGCGCATCGCCCGTCGGCAGCGCTTCGCCGGTGCGCTTTCGTTCGTCCGGAATGTCGAGAAAGCTGCGATAGTCGCCGACGGAATGTGCGCATTCCAGCGATTCGGAGAAAGCGTCTGCCAGCCGCGTCAGCCAACTGCCGAAGCCGGTGATCGCGCCGAGATACAGCGCGAAATCGCCCAGCGTCATGTCCGTGTGCAGTTTCAGGTGGATCAGGTACGCATACGCGCCGATCGTCACGGCAAGCGTCAGCACATCCTCGAGCAGCGTATTGAGCATATGCCCCGTGTGAATGCGGTGCAGCAGCGAAACACGTTTCTCCAACGCCTGTTCCGCTTTGCGGTCGAGCATCGGCTGCATTTCGTAGACGCGGATGTCCTTTGCTTCGGCAAAATCCTTGGAACGCTGCGAAATATAGTCCATCCGCAGCCGGATGCGCGCTTCCTCGTCCTTGAGCTTGTCGCGGAATTTCTGCAGCGCCTTCCAGCCGAGCATACTCAACGCATAGCCAGCGATCAGCGCGGGGATAAACCAGAAGCTGCAGCGCACGATAATCGTCGTGAACGCGGAGAATCCGAACAGCGCGGAAAACAAATGAATGTTAATTCTGATGAATCCGTCCGGTCCGCTGCGCATGAGCGAATTCATCGCCTTCTCCCGCTTTGAGCGCGTACCCTTGCGCGTGAAGATATGGTAGTCCATGTCCATGATCTTGTCCGTGATTTGCATCCGCCAGAAACTGTCGGCAGCGATTATCATGGAGGTGTCGCAGTACGTGTTCAGCAGATTCTCTGCCGCGACCAGCAGCACCGCACATAAAGACAAAACGCCGACCCTCCACAGAAGCTCCGCAGGTGAAACGTGCCGCTCAATGCAGTCGAGCACGACCTTCGGCAGAAACGCCGCCAGCACCGACGACACGGACGCCATCGGCGCCGCGGCAGCAGCTGCGAACAGATACGACTTGCGGAACTTCCACTGCGCGGCGCAGATAAACCGCAGGTTGCTGAAATAGGAATACGGCTGTTTTGTTTTTTCTTTCTTCTCTTTTTTCATCGACCTTTTTCACTCTCCTTCCATTCCGAACGGAAAAAGTGCTGATCGGACACATTGTGTCCCGACAGTAAATGCTCCTCCTTCAGCTTACAGTATACGGAGCCATAATAAAAGCGGTGTGACAGCGGCATTACTTTTTTGTCACAGCGCAAAATCTGATCTCACTGCGTGCCCTTTTTCCCTTAGATCCTTTTTGACAGAATTGTACCATCCCGACCGCATATAGTCAAGAATTGACATTTTGCGGATCCTGTGCTATAATAAGCACGCAAAACAGAAAAAACATGTGAAATCCGGAGAAATATTTCCGGTTTTTTTATTGAAAAATGAAAACGGGTATGGTATACTGATAAGGATTTCTGAAAATCTTAAGGAGGAGTTCTCTTGAAAATCTACAACGCAAAGAACATTCGCAACATCGCCATTGCCGGCCACGGCGGCAGAGGCAAGACGACCCTCGCGGAAGCGATGCTGTTTCTGAGCAAAGCGTCCGACCGTATGGGCAAGGTCGCCGACGGCAACACCGTCATGGACTTTGACGCCGAGGAAAAGAAGCGCAAGGCCTCCATCTCCACCGCGGTCGCGCCGCTGGAGTGGAAGGATACCAAGATCAACCTGCTCGACACGCCCGGCCTGTTCGACTTTGCCGGCGGCCTGAGCGAAGGCGTCCGCGCAGCCGAGGCCGTGCTGATCGTCGCCGCCGCAGGCGCAGGCTATGACGTCGGCGCCGAAAAGGCGTACAAGGCCGCCAACCAGCGCGGTATCGCGAAGATGTTCGCCGTCACCCGCTGCGACGCGGAAAACACCGATTTCTACAAGACCTTCGAGGCGCTGCATGAGGTGCATGAAACCGAGCTTTGCCCCGTGGTCATCCCCTATATGGAAGGCGACAAGGTCAAGGCGTACGTCAACCTCGCCACCGGCAAGGCGTTCGCGTACAACGGCCTGAAGGCTTCCGAGGTCCCGATGCCCGAAAGCGATCAGATCGAAGAGATGAAGGCTATTTTCAACGAAGTCGTCGCTTCGGCGGACGACGAACTGATGGAGAAGTTCTTCTCGGAAGAGCCGTTCACCGCGGACGAGATCAAAAACGGTCTTTGCGCCGGTATCGCGGCCGGTTCCATCTATCCCGTGTTTGCCTGCGCAGGACTTACGGGCGAAGCGGTGGACATGCTGCTGGATTGTCTTGTTGCCTACGCACCCAACGCCGCGGACAACGCCGGCGAAGGCGATCTCAAGTGCGATGAAAACGGCGATCTCGCCGCCATCTGCTTCAAGACCGTGGCCGACCCGTTCGTCGGCAAGATGTCCTTCTTCAAGGTCGTGTCCGGCAAGATCACGTCCGACGTTCCCGCGTTCTGCGCCCGCACGGGCGAATCCGAGCGCATGGGCAAGATCATCACCGTGCGCGGCGGCAAGCAGGAAGATTCCGCGGCCATCCCCGCCGGCGACATCGGCGCGGTGACGAAGCTCGCGGGCTTCAAGACCGGCGATACGCTCTGCAGCGCGAAGAACCCCGTGGAGCTGGCGCCCGTCAACTTCCCGGCGCCTTGCCTGTCCATGGCGGTCAAGACGCGCAAGAAGGGCGAAGAAGAAAAGGTCACCTCCGGCCTGCAGCGTCTGGCTGAGGAAGATCAGACCATCTCCTACGGCACCAACACCGAGACGCGCGAGCAGGTGCTTTCCGGCATGGGCGAGCAGCATCTGGACGTCATCGTTTCCAAGCTCAAGTCCAAGTTCGGCGTCGAGGTCGATCTGACCGTGCCGAGAGTGGCATACAGAGAGACGATCCGCAAGACCGTCGAGAAGCAGGGACGCCATAAGAAGCAGTCCGGCGGCCACGGCCAGTTCGGCGACGTGTACATCCGCTTCGAGCCGATCGAGGGCGAAGATTTCGTCTTCACGTCCGACGAAGTCGTCGGCGGCGCGGTACCGAAGAACTACTTCCCCGCCGTGGAAAAGGGCCTGCGCGAAAGCATCGCCAAGGGCATGATCGCCGGCTATCCGATGGTCGGCATCAAGGCGGCGCTGTACTTCGGTTCCTACCATCCGGTAGACTCCTCCGAAATGGCATTCAAGACCGCCGCACAGATCGCGTTCAAGAACGCGATCCCCGAAGCGAAGCCCACCATCCTCGAGCCGATCGGCACGCTCAAGGCGTATATGCCGGACGACAACCTCGGCGACATCATGGGCGACATCACCAAGCGCCGCGGCCGCGTGCTGGGCATGGGCCCCGCCGACGAGCCGAAGATGCAGGAGCTGATCGCCGAAGTGCCGATGGCGGAAATGGGCAACTTCTCCACCATCCTGCGCTCCGTCACCGCGGGCAGAGGCTACTTCTCCATCGAGTTCGCGCGCTATGAGGACGCGCCGGCCGACGTGCAGCAGAAGGTCATCGAAGAAGCGAAGGCCGCTGCCGAGGAAGAATGATCCAAACGTAAAACAGCATCGAGCATCTCTTCTGACACGGAAGAGATGCTCTTTTTTTATAATCGCTTCGCGGTAAAATGCGCGGGCGCGGCGAGCCTTGACAAGCCGCAGCGCCCGATATATAATGCTTTTGACGATAAACGGAAAAGGAGCGTGGCCGTATGCTGTTCGGGATCCTGGCCGGCGTCGCATGGGCGCTGGAAACGATCACACTCGGCGCCGCGCTGTCCATGACGCCGTTTGTATCGACAGCACAGGCCGTGCTGCTTGCGCCCTTTGTCGGCACGTTCCTGCACGACGTATGCTCGGCGCTCTGGGCCTGCTTGTATAACGGCGTGCGCGGCAGGCTGCCGGACACGCTGCGCGCGCTGAAAACACGCAGCGGCCGCTTCGTCGCGCTGGCCGCCGTGATCGGCGGTCCCGTCGGCATGACCGGCTATGTGCTCGCCGTCGCCAACATGGGCGCTTCGGTCGGCGCGGTCGCGAGCGCCGTATTCCCGGCGATCGGCGCCGTGCTGGCTTGTATCTTCCTCAAGGAAAAAATGCGCTGGTACCGCTGGATCTTTCTGCTGCTGTCGCTGCTCGGCGTGTATTGCCTGAGCCGCTCGCCGGACCTGTCGATCCGCAACATCGGACTGGGCGTCCTCGGCGCGCTGATGTGCGCGTTCGGCTGGGGAATCGAAGCCGTCGTCATCGCCAAATGCGTGCAGGACGACGCGGTGACGCACGAGGCCGCGCTGCAGATCCGCCAGACCACCTCCGCGCTCGTCTACGGCGCGGTCATCCTGCCGCTGATGAAGGGCTGGGGCTTTGCCGTCTCCCTGTTTCGCGGGACCGGCCGGCTGCTGCCCGTGATCGCGCTGGCGTCGCTGTTCGCCACCGCCTCGTATCTGTTCTATTACCGCGCGATCTCGCGCATCGGCGCGGCGAAATCCATGGCGCTCGACAGCACTTACTGCGCGTGGGCGGTCATTTTTTCGATCCTGTTCCTCGGCAGGAAAGAGCTGCTCTCCCCCGTCACGCTCCTGTGCACCGCAGCCGTGCTGTGTTTCGGCGTTCTGGCCGCTGCGGACTTCCGGGAACTGTTCGGCAGAAAAAAACAAAAAACAAATCCCGAAAGGGTGAAAAACTTTTCGGAAAAGACTTGACAAACGGCGCAAAAAGGCCTATAATAGCGCCTGTAATGTTTTGGGCCTGTAGCTCAGTTGGGAGAGCGTTCGGTTCGCATCCGAGAGGTCGAGAGTTCGAATCTCTTCAGGTCCACCATAATCGTTCGGTTATTTTGATACAATGTAACCGAACGATTTTTTATGCCCAAAATCGTTGATATACAACGGCTCCCGTTGAGCCGGGGGTTCAGCACGGGCGCTTCGGGAGTGTTTCCAATACCGTTTCAAACGGCTTGACGGCGGTCAAAATCCTTATAGCGCAAAGTTTCACGGAAAATGGTTGCATTGTATCCATATAACCGAACCTTGCCACGAAAAAAGAGGTTGTAAAAAAACAGCGTCAAGAAAGCCGAGATTCACTTTAAGATGGTAAGTCTCGGCTTTTTGGATACTCTTTTGTAGGTTTGCAGCCCTCTTTTTTCGTCGGGACTTTTTTTACAGCCCCTTGTTTCTTTCAATGATGTGTTCCGCTTGCGCGGAACGTGATGCCCCCGAGGGCGCGATGATTGCTTCGCAAGCGATGTGCGCTTCGCGCGTGATCTGCGGAACGCATTAGGGAAATGTCAAGAAATGTTCTGTCGACAAACACCCTGCCGCACTCTTGGCTGCATGGAATCAGAGAAATCCTGTACAGCTCGGAGGCTTTTGCGTTTATTCCGCTTTGGTTCGTCACAAGCGCGGGAGGGAAAAAAACTTAAGGCAACACCGCACAATTGGGGTGTGCGGATTGCGAAGTAAGATTTTTCGTCAGGTTGTACAAAAAGATCGCAGGCTTGCTGGCGCAAGTCAAGAGATTTTTGTGCAGCATGACGGAAACAGATTCAAGCAAGGCGTG
>JAFSYP010000046.1 GCA_017449935.1 Clostridia bacterium | reverse complement strand
TGAGCAGACCTGTAAGCCGGGTTCTGTCGTTGAAGACGGTCATCTTTCTACGCCGTCCGTTGCCGAACGGCTCTCGCCATCCTTCGGGGAACTGCGCCGAGCAAGCGTCTGCCCCTGTCGATGTTGCTCCGGATAGGGTTTGCAGGGCCGCACGGTCTCCCGTGCGCCGGTGAGCTCTTACCTCGCCTTTCCACCCTTACCTGCCGCAGCAGGCGGTATATCTCTGTTGCACTTTCCCTAAGGTCACCCTCGGCGGCCGTTAGCCGTTATCCTGCTCTGCGGAGCCCGGACTTTCCTCACGCACGGAGAACCGTGCCCGCGACCGTCCGGTCTGCTCATCGCGTTTATTTTATCGGATTTTATACGCGATGTCAAACCCTGCGGAAAAGATTTTGCCCATACGCCGAAAAATTTTTTAAAAAACCGTTATTTTTCTATTGTACATCCATCAAAAAAGGAGTAGAATATTATTTGTATTTTTATTTATTACTGAAAAGGGAACGATACATGACAGTGCGTATCTTTCAGCGGGGATTCAATTTCTCGCAGGACGGCCCCGGCAATCGGCTGGTTTACCACCTGCAGGGCTGCAACATGCGCTGCCCGTGGTGCGCCAATCCGGAAGGGATGGCCGCCGACGGCTGCATCCTGACCGAAGGCGGCGCGGCGGACGCGCTGTGTCCGTTCGGCGCGGTGCGCGGCGGCGTCCCGGACGCGGCGAAATGCCGGACGTGCGAAAAGCCGTGCCTTGCCGCGCACGACCGCCGGCTGCGCCTGAGCTGCACCGAGGAGCCGATCGACGACGTACTGCGCGAGATTGATCGCAGCCGCGCGATGTTTTTCGACGGCGGCGGCGTGACGTTCACCGGAGGCGAAGCGACGATGCAGTTCGACGCGCTCGACGCGCTGCTCGGCGCACTGCGCGACGCGGGCGTGCATACCGCGCTCGAAACGAACGGCAGTCATCCGCGCCTGCCGGAGCTTTTGGATCGGATCGACTTCCTGATCCTCGACTGCAAGCACTTTGACGACGAAACGCACCGGCGCACGGTCGGCGTCGGCTGCCGGCAGACGCTCGACAATCTGCGGCTGGCCGCCGAAACGCGCAGGCAGCTGCTCGTGCGCATCCCGCTTATCGGGGGCTTTAACGACACTCCCGCGGACGCCGCGGAGTTTGTCCGCGTCCTTTCGGCGCTGCACGGCGATGCGCAGTGCGTCGAGGTGCTGCGCTATCACGAATACGGCAAGGACAAATGGCGCCGGTGCGGCATGGACTACACCGTGCGGGACGCATTCGTTTCCGACGACGGATACCGCAGCTTCTGCGCCGCCTTGTCCGCGGGCGGGCTGCGTCTGGCGCATACATAATCAGAAAGGTCGTGTACATAAATGGTCTATACGGCAAAGCAAATGTCGGATATGGCGAAGGTCCTGTTCCGGGAAGAACGCGCGATCCCGCGGCTGGACGGCTGGTTCCTCGCACGGGAAGCGGCGCGGCGTTCGGACGAAGCGCATCCCGACGCGTCCAAGGAGATGCAGGCGGCATACGCGCTGGACGGTATCGTGCGCAGCATCCCGCTGTCCCTGAGCGACAACGCCGTCTTTGCAGGCACGCAGCGCGACGCGTTCGCGCGCACCTATGCGCTCATAAATCCCGCCTTTCAGGTCGAGACGTTCTCCGGCTACTGCGACCCGACGGCGATCTTTGACGATATCGAAGTAAACGACGTCTTCACCAAAGAGCGGATCGACTCGCTGCGCGAATACACCAAGCAGGGCGACTACGTCCGCGCGCTGACGAAGGTCTATGCCGACAACGAGGACTGCACCGCCGAGGTGGCGTTTTTCATCGAACAGGTCACGGGGCATCTGATCCCCGATTTCCGTCCGGCGCTGCGGCACGGCGTGCGCGCGATCTCGGAGGAAATCCGCGCGCGGATGCAGACCGAAACGGACGCGGAAAAGCTCGAAACGTTCCGCGCGATCCTGCTGAGCCTCGACGCGGCCGTCGTGCTCGCGCACCGCTACGCCGCGATCGCCGCAGAGCAGGCCGCTTCGGCCGACTATACGCGGCGCGACTATCTGCTGTTTTTGGAAAAGACGCTGCGCAAGGTCCCCGAATACGGCGCAGAAACCCTGTTTGAAGCGATGCAGTCGTATCTGCTGCTGTGGCAGTGCATGTGTCTGGAGCAGGCGCCGAATCCGTTCGCCTTCTCCGTCGGCAACGCCGACCGCATCTTCGAGCCGTACCGCAGGATGTGCGGCGCGACGCGTGAAGAAACGACGGCGCTGTTCGAGCATTTTCTCGTGTTTTACAACGTCGGCGACCGCAGCTGGGCGATCAGCCAGAACGTGCTGCTCGGCGGCCGGGACGCGGACGGAAACGATCTGACGAACGAAACGACCTATGCGATCTTAGACGCATATTACGATATGAACCTCCCGCAGCCGATCCTGTCCGTGAAGCTGCACAAAAACACGCCGGACGATCTGTACCGCGCGATGGGCAAGTTCTTCTTCACGCCCGGCTGCCTGACGCCGTCCTTCTTCAACGACGACTCCGTGTTCGTCGCGCTCGGCCGCAACGGCGTCGCGCGCGAGGATCTGCCGGATTACTCCGTCGCCGGCTGTCAGGAGCCGCTCATTATGGGCAAGGACAACGCCAACACCACCAACAGCTGGTTCAATCTGCCGAAGATACTGGAGCTGACGCTGAACGGCGGCAAATCGCTGATCACGGGGCGCGAGATCGGTACGGTCTGCGAGCCGGCCGACGCATCGCAGCTGCTGCGAAACGTCCGCACGGCATTTTACAAGAATGCGGCGCACTATGCCGCGCGCATGACCGAGGCCGCCAACGGCGCGTCCGTCGCGCTGTCCAATCTGCGCGTGCCGTTCCTGTCCGCCTTCCTCGGCGGCGCGGAAAGCGGGATCGACGCGCGGCACCCGACGCGGCAGGGCACGAAATACAACGGCAGCGGCTGTCTGATCCACGGTCTGTCCGTGGTCGCGGATTCGTTCGTCGCCATCGACCATCTTCTGGCCGAACGTCCGCAGGACGCCGACGCGCTGCTCGAGGCGCTGCGGCATAACTTTGAAGGCTGCGAGGCGCTGCGTGAATACCTGGCGCAGTGTCCGAAATTCGGCAACAATCTGGAGGAACCGGACAACGAGGCGGTGGAGATCGCGAACCGCATCTCCGATCTGATCGCTTCGCAGAAAAACTATCTCGGCAATCCCTTCCGTCCCGATTGGAGCAGTCCCTCGACGCATCTGCTGTACGGCTACTGGGTCGGCGCGACGCCGGACGGCAGGCTCGCGCGCGAGCAGATCAACTACGGCGTCGATCCGCTTTACGGCGAGGCCGGCAGCGGGCTGGGCTTCCGCGTGCTGTCGACGATGAAGCTGCCCTTCCTGAAGTTCAACGGCGGCTACGCGTCGCACTTCGGCATCGACCCGAAGTACTTCCGCGGCGCGGACTGCGAGGAAAAGGGCATGGAATTCAAAAAGCGCGTCATGGAGCCGCTGTTCTTCAACCCTAATGCGGATCACCTGTCTCCGTTCTATCTTTACGTCAACGTCACCACGCCGGAAACGCTGCGCAAGGTGCTGGCGGAGCCGGAAAAATACGCGCCGAACGGCGTTTACATCATGCGCATCCACGGCACGTTCGTCAATTTCCTCGATCTGTCGCCCGCCATCCAGCAGGACATCATCCGCCGGCTGGATCTCGGTTCGACGGCGCTTTGCTGAGGGAGGGAAAATATGCACGTTTTAGGACTGGATATCGGCACCACAACGATCTGCGCCGTGGTACTGGACAGCGACAGCGGCGCGGTGCTTTGCAGCCGCACGCTGCCGAACGATACGCGCATCGAGGGCCTGCCGTATGAAAAGCTGCAGAGCCCGATGCAGATCCTGAACAAATGCCGCACGCTCGTGCAGCAGCTGCACGAAGCGTATACGCTCGGCGCCATCGGCGTGACCGGGCAGATGCACGGCATTCTGTATTACGACAAAAGCGGCAACTCCGTTTCCCCGCTGTTCACCTGGCAGGACGAAAGCGGCAACCGCATGGCGACCGACACGCAGACCTATTCGCAGCTGCTGCGTGAGAAAAGCGGATACAAAGCCGCATCCGGCTTCGGCGGCTGCACCTATTTCGTCCACAGTCTGACCGGCCGCGTGCCGGCGGGCGCGGTGGGCGTGTGCACCATCCACGATTTCGTCGCCATGCATCTGGCCGGACGCAAGCGTCCGCTCTCGCACGTTTCGGACGCGGCGAGCCTCGGCCTGTTCGACCTCAAAACGCTGGAATTCGACCGCGGCGCGATCGCCGAAGCGGGGCTGGACGATTTCCTGTTCCCCGCCGTGACCGCGGATTTCGCGGTGATCGGACAGTACGCGGACAATGTCCCCGTCGCGTGCGCCGTCGGCGACAACCAGGCCAGCTTTCTCGGCTCGGTGCGCGACATGCCCGGCAGCGTGCTGTGCAACATAGGCACCGGCGGACAGGTGTCGTTCCTGACCGACTATGCCGACGTGCCGGGCACGGAGCTGCGTCCGTGCTTCGGCGACCGATACATCCGCGTCGGCGCGTCGCTGTGCGGCGGCAGAGCGTTCGCGCTGCTGGAAGCGTTCCTTCGTTCGGCGGCGGAGCTGGTCACGGGCGAGGACTTCGACAATGTGTACGGCGCGATGGACCGCTACCTCGCGCAGCATGAACCGCCGGACGATCCGCTCGACGTGGACACGCGCTTCTGCGGCACGCGCGAGTCGCCGCTCTCGCGCGGCGTCATCGGGAACGTCGGCGTCGGTAATTTCACCGCGGAGCATCTGCTGTACGGCGTACTGCACGGCATCGCCGCGGAGCTGTTCGCGTTTTACGACAGCGCGCCGCACGGCGAACGGACCACGCTGGTCTGTTCCGGCAACGGTCTGCGCAAAAATCCCGCGCTGCGGCAGGAATTCGCGCGGCAGTTCGGGATGCGGACGGTACTGCCCGACCACCGCGAGGAGGCGGCGTTCGGCGCGGCGCTGTTCGCCATGACCGCCTGCGGCGTCACAAAAACCATTTACGAGGCTGGCGCCTTGATCCAATATGAAAAGGAGTAATCATCATGCAGGAAGAAATGCGACTGGAAACCAAATGTCTGCACGCAGGCTATACCCCGAAGAACGGAGAACCGCGCGTGCTGCCGATCTATCAGAGCACAACGTATAAGTACGAATCGAGCGAGGCGATGGCGAAGCTCTTCGATCTCGAGGCAGAGGGCTACTTTTACACCCGCCTTCAAAACCCGACGAACGACGCCGTCGCGACCAAGATCGCCGCGCTCGAAGGCGGCGTCGCCGCCGTGCTGACCTCCTCCGGTCAGGCCGCTTCATTCTATTCCGTCTTCAACATCGCCGGTGCGGGCGACCACGTCGTCGCGTCCGCCGCGATCTACGGCGGCACCTTCAACCTCTTTTCCGTCACGATGAAAAAGCTCGGCATCGACTTTACGTTCGTTTCGCCCGACGCGACGCGCGAAGAGCTCGACGCCGCGTTCCGTGAGAACACGAAGGCCGTTTTTGCGGAAACGCTTTCCAATCCGTCGCTGACGGTGCTGGATATCGCTCTGTTTGCCGAAGCCGCGCACGCGCACGGCGTGCCGCTGATCGTGGACAACACGTTCCCCACGCCCGTCAACTGCCGCCCGTTTGAATTCGGCGCGGACATCGTGACGCATTCGACGACCAAGTATATGGACGGCCACGCCACCAGCGTCGGCGGCGTGATCGTGGACAGCGGCAATTTCGACTGGACCGCGAGCGACAAGTTCCCCGGTCTGACGACGCCCGACGACTCCTATCACGGCATCGTTTACACCGAGCGCTTCGGCAAGGGCGCCTACATCACCAAAGCCGTCGCCCAGCTCATGCGCGATCTCGGCTCCATCCCCTCGCCGCACAACGCGTTTCTTCTGAACCTGGGCCTTGAAACGCTGCCGCTGCGCATCGAGCGCCACTGTGCCAACGCACAGCGCGTCGCGGAATACCTGCAGGCGCATGAAAAAGTCGCGTGGGTCAATTTCCCCGGTCTGCCCGGAAACACCTATTACGCGCTCGCGCAGAAATACATGCCGCACGGCACCAGCGGCGTCATCTCCTTCGGCGTCAAGGGCGGCCGCAAAGCGGCGACCGTGTTCCAGGACAGCCTAAAGCTCGCGACCATCGCCACACACGTCGCGGACTGCCGCACCTGCGTGCTGTACCCCGCCGGAACGACGCACCGCCAGCTCACGGACGAGCAGCTCGAAGCGTGCGGCGTGCCAGACGATCTTCTGCGTCTGTCCGTCGGCATCGAGCATGTGGACGATATCCTGCGCGACATCGAGCAGGCGCTCGCAAAGTGCTGAAACAAAAAACACGAATCTTACTGCTCGCCCAATAAATACTTGACTATTTTTTGCTTGTTCAAACGGCACATAAAGCATTCACGGTTTTATTGGGCAAGCAGTGCAAAAGGAGTGGATCGCTTTGTCCGTCAAACAATGGATCGTCGCCGACTGCGATAAGGATCTGGCCGCGCACTTCGCGCAGAAGTACAGCCTGAATCCGTTCGCGGCGCTGCTTGCCGTGTCCAGAGGCGTCCGGACGGACGAGCAGATCCTGTCCTTCTTTTTCCCGGAGAACGAACCGCTGTCCGATCCGTTCGCGCTGCGGGATATGGACAAGGCCGCTTCGCGCATCAACGAAGCGATCGACCGTTTCGAGCGCATCGCCGTGTTCGGCGACTACGACGCGGACGGCGTAACGGCGACAGCGCTGCTGAGCGCGTACCTGTCCATGCGCGAGGCGAACTTTTTCTATCTGCTGCCGGAGCGCACGGAGGGCTACGGACTGAACAACGCCGTGATCGACCGCCTGCACGAAGGCGGCGCAAAGCTCATCATCACCGTGGACAACGGCATCAACGCCGTGGAAGAGACTGCATATGCCCGCAGTCTGGGCATCGACGTGGTCATCACCGACCACCATCATTTGGGCGACGTGCTGCCGGACGCGGCGGCCGTCGTCAATCCGCACCGCGACGACTGCGGCGCGCCGTTCCGGGAACTGGCCGGCGTGGGCGTGGCGTTCAAGCTCGTCTGCGCGCTGGAAGGCGGCGAGGAAGAGGCGCTGCTGGACGAATTCGCGGACCTCGTCGCCATTGGCACCGTCGCGGACGTCGTGCCGCTGACGGGCGAAAACCGCACGCTTGTGCGGCGCGGCATCCGCAATATCCTGCGCGAGCCGCGGCCCGGCATTTACGCCATGCGCGAGAGCGCCGGCAATCTGGAAAAGCCCTTCAACTCCACGACCGTCGCCTATACGCTGTCGCCGCGCCTGAACGCCGTCGGCCGCATGGGCTCCGCCATGCGCGCGCTGGACGTGCTGCTGTGCGAGGACGCGGACCGCGCGGCGGAGCTGGCGCGGGTGATGGAGCGCAGCAACGCCGAGCGGCAGCAGACGGAGCTGGACATTTTTGAAAAAGCCGAGGCACAGCTGCGGCAGCATCCCGACCGGATGGCCGATCCCGTACTGGTCTGCAGTGGCGACAACTGGCATCCCGGTGTGATCGGCATCGTCGCCTCCCGCATGGTCGAAAAATACGGGAAGCCCTGCCTGATCCTCTCCTCCGTCGGCGAGATCACGCGCGGTTCCGGCCGGAGCATCGAGGGCTTTTCGCTCTACGACGCGCTCAAGGCCTGCGAGGATCTGCTGGAGCAGTTCGGCGGGCATACGCTTGCCGCCGGCATGTCCGTGAAACCGGAAAATATCGACGCGTTCCGCGAGGCGATCAACCGCTATGCGCGCGGGATCGAAATGCCGTTCCCCGTGCAGCATATCGACATGCGTCTGAATCCCCGCAGCGTCAGCACCGAGATCCTCGACGCGCTGCACGCGCTCGAACCGTTCGGCGCTTCCAACCCGAAGCCCGTTTTCGGGCTGTACGGGATGCGGCTGGACAGCATCACGCCGCTCTCCGGCGGAAAGCATATCCGGCTCGGCCTGTCCAAGCGCGACGCGCGCATATCCGCCGTACGCTTTGGCATATCTCCCGAAGAATTCCCGTTCCCCGTGGGCAGCACGGTCGATCTGGCGGCGACGCTGGACGCCAACGTCTTCCAGGGGGAAACGCGGGTCAACATACTGGTGCGCAACGTGCGTTTTTCCGCGCTGGCGGACGATTCGTACCTGCACGCGGTCCGCACCTACGAAAACATCCGCTGCGGCGCGCACACGGACGCATCGCCCGACTGCGTGCCCGATCGCGCGTTCATCGCAGACGTCTATAAAACGCTGCGCGCCATGGGCGGCGCCTGCCGCAGCGCGGACGCGCTTTGCGTGCAGCTCGGCCGCGGCGGCGCGGCGATCTGTCCGATCCGCCTGGCGCTCGACGCGCTGTGCGAACTGCATCTGTGCGAAACGACGGCAGACGGCAGCTTCCGTCTGACCGCCGTCAAAGCGAAGGTCAATCTGGAGGACTCGTCCGTCCTGCAAAACGCCCGCAAGTGTCTGCAATAAAGAAAACCGTTTATGACCGTCCGAAACGAATCTGTCCGCAAGGAGGAACGCCATGTCTGTACCGATTGATCGAGGCGACGGCTACGCCGCGCTGCGCACACATCTGGAAGAACACTTCACCCCGGAAGAGATCGAAAAGATCGACCGTGCGTACGCGCTTGCCCGCAGCGCCCATGAAGGACAGTTCCGTCTGTCCGGCGAGCCGTATATCATCCACCCGATCTGCGTGGCGGATATCCTTGTCGGCATCGGCATGGACGTCTCCTCCGTCATCGCGGCGCTGCTGCATGATACGGTCGAGGATACGCCCGTTACGCTCGAGGAAGTCAAGCGTCAGTTCGGCGGCGAGATCGCCGAGCTGGTCGACGGCGTGACGAAGCTCGGCAAGGTGCCGCTGACGACGCAGGAGGAGCAGCAGGCCGAGAATATCCGCAAAATGCTGCTGGCCATGTCGAAGGACGTGCGCGTCATCATCATCAAGCTCGCCGACCGTCTGCACAACATGCGCACGCTGATGTTCAAAAAACCGCAGCGCCGGCGCGACATCGCGCTGGAAACGCTGGAGATCTACGCGCCTCTGGCGCACCGTCTCGGTATCCGTCCGATCAAGGAGGAGCTGGAGGATCTGGCGATCAGCTTCCTCGATCCCGTCGCATACAAGGAGATCGAGCAAAAGCTCAGCGAGCAGAGCACGCGCCGCCATGAGTATCTGAACGAGATCAAAACGTCCATCGCCGACCGCGTGCATCAGGAGACGCCCGACGCGCGCATCGACGGACGTATCAAGAGCGTGCACGGCATATACCGCAAGATGTATATGCAGAACAAAAACTTTGACGAGATCTACGACATCTATGCCGTGCGCATCATTGTGGACACGGTGATCGAGTGTTATAACTGTCTGGGCATCGTGCACGATATGTACCGCCCCCTGCCCGGACGCTTCAAGGACTACATTTCCACACCCAAGCCCAACATGTACCAGTCCCTGCACACGACCGTCATCGGCTCCGAGGGCATCCCGTTCGAGGTGCAGATCCGCACGCGCGCCATGCACCAGACGGCCGAATACGGTATCGCGGCGCACTGGAAATACAAGCTCGGCATCAGCGACGCCAAGATGGAGGACCGTCTGGCGTGGATCCGGCAGCTGCTCGACTCGCAGAAGGATTCGGAAAACGCGGAGGATCTGGTGCTGACGATCAAGACCGATCTCGTGCCGGAGGAAGTCTACGTTTTCACGCCCAAGGGTGACGTGATCAATCTGCCGACCGGCGCGACGGTCATCGACTTCGCGTACGCGATCCACTCTGCCGTCGGCAACCGGATGCAGGGTGCCAAGGTGGACGGCCGCATCGTTCCGATCGACTACAAGGTCAAAACCGGCGAGATCGTGGACATCATCACGTCCTCCAATCCCAACAAAGGCCCGAGCCGCGACTGGCTGAAGATCGTCAAGACCAGCAGCGCGCGCGCCAAGATCCGCGGCTGGTTCAAAAAGGAACGCCGCGAGGAAAACATCGAGGAAGGCCGCGCCGAGGTCGAGCGCGAATTCCGCCGCAGCTTCATCCGGCTGAGCGACGAGGATATGCAAAAATTCTTACAGTCGCTCGCCGAGAAGCAGCATCTGAATACGGTCGAAGATTTCTATGCCGCCATCGGGTACGGCGGTCTGTCGCTCTCGCGCATGATGCCGCGTATACGCGACGAATACAACAAGCTCTATAAAGCGCCCGAACCGGAAGAAAAGCATATCCAAATCACCCCGCCCAAACGCAGCCGCAGCAGTGAAGGCGTCGTTGTAGAAGGCATCGACAACTGCCTGCTGAAATTCTCGCGCTGCTGCAATCCGCTGCCGGGCGACGCGATCATCGGATTTATCACGCGCGGTCACGGCGTTTCCATCCACAAGCGCGACTGCACCAACGTCCCCAAGGACATCGCCGCCTGCGCGGAGCCGGACCGCTGGCTCAACGCGTATTGGGACAAGGAAGTGCACGACGACTTTAAATCCACGCTGCTCGTGTCCTGCTTCAACCGCGTCGGGATGCTCGCGGACGTGTCCGTGCAGTTCGCCAATATGCACGTGATGATCCATGACATCAGCACGCGCTACACCAAGGACGGCCGCTTCGCCGTCACGGTGACGATCACGGTCAACAGCATCGAGCATCTCAAGAGCGTGATCTCCAAGATCGAAAAGGTCGACGGCGTCCTGAGCGTGGAGAGAGCCGGAAAGTAAGGCGGGAGCGGCTCTCGACGGCGTTATTATAAAGGAGAAAACTATGCGAGTTCTTTTACAGCGTGTGACCCGTTCCGCGGTCCGTGTCGACGGCAGGACCGTCGGCGAGATCGGGCAGGGGCTAAATATCCTGGTCTGCGTCATGGACGGCGACACGGAAAAAGAGGCGGAGCTGCTGGCCGCCAAATGCGCGAAGATGCGCATTTTCGAGGACGAGGACGGCAAGATGAACCGCAGCGTTCTGGATATAGACGGCGAGGTGCTGGCGATCTCTCAATTCACGCTCTGCGCCGACTGCCGCAAGGGGAACCGCCCCTCCTTTTCGCTGTCTGCGCCGCCCGAGCGCGCCAAAGCGCTGTACGAATATTTCGCGCAGAAGCTGCGTGAAAACGGCGTGCGGAAGGTGGACACGGGGATCTTTGCCGCCGATATGCAGGTAGACATCCAAAACGACGGGCCGGTCACGATCTGGCTCGATTCGGAGATCTTTAAACAAAGCCGGAGATAAACTATGCAAGTATTTAAACTGCCGCTCGGCGCGCTGTGCGCAAACTGTTACGTTCTGGTCGGGGACGACGGGACCGCCGCCGTCGTCGATCCGGGCGCGTGCGCGGCGGAGCTCGTATCGCTGATACGGGAAAAGACGGCAGGCGTCAAAAAGATCCTGCTCACGCACGGACACGCCGACCACATCGGCGGCGCCCCCGCGCTGCGCGAGCTGACCGGCGCGCCGATCTGCATCCACACGCTGGACGACGCGTTCACCGACAGCGCGCTGTCTTTGGCGGCGGACTGCGGGTACGACTTCGCGCCGTTCAAGGCGGACTGTCTGCTCGAAAACGGGGATACGGTCACGTTCGGCAAAACCACGCTGCGCGTGCTGCACACGCCCGGTCACACGCCCGGCAGCATATGCTTTCTGCACGACGCGGACAACGTGCTGTTTTCCGGCGACACGCTCTTTTGCCGCACGGCCGGCCGCACCGATTTCCCGCGCGGCAGCTATGAGGATCTGATGCGTTCGCTGGAAACGCTGCGCGATCTTCCGGGCGACTGGACGGTCAATCCCGGCCACGAGCGCGCGACTACGCTGGACGACGAACGCAAACGCAATTTTTTCATGAGACGGTTGGGGAAATAAATGCTTTTGAATCTGTGCGGACACGACTTTCACTATGAGTGTGAAAACCTTTGTCGTGTCTTTTATCCGAACGACGCGGTGCAGCTCGTCTATGACGTCGTCGATCCTGCCGTGCTGACGTCCCGCATGGAAAAGGCGGACGGCGGCTATTGCCTGTCCGCCGCGTGGGACGGCGCGCGCGAAGACGTGTTCGTGCCGCAGGACGCGCCGGACCTCTCTGAAGCGCAGGAGCTGGCGGCGTCCCTGGCGATCTACCGTCTGCTGTGGCGCAGAACCGGCTACACGCCGCCGTGGGGGATGCTCACGGGCGTGCGTCCGTCCAAGCTGATGATCACACTCATACACGAAATGGGCGAGGACGGCGCGCGGCGGTATTTTGAAGAAACGCTGCTCGTGCAGCCGGACAAAACGGCGCTGGCCATGGCCGTCGCACGGCAGGAGGACCGCATCCTGCGCGCATCCCGGCCGGATTCCTTCAGTCTGTATCTCTCCGTCCCCTTCTGCCCCTCGCGGTGCAGCTACTGCTCGTTTGTTTCGCACTCCATCGGCAGCGCCTCGGCAAAAAAGCTCGTCGAGCCGTACGTCGCGCTGCTGCTGCGGGAGATCGAACAGACCGGCGCGATCGCGCGGAATCTGGGGTTGCGGCTGGAAACGGTCTACATCGGCGGCGGCACGCCGACCACGCTGTCCGCTTCGCAGCTTTCCGCCGTCTGCGGCGCGCTCGCCGCAAACTTCCCGATGGACACGGCGCGGGAATTCACGGTGGAGGCCGGCAGACCGGATACCGTCACGCGTGAAAAGCTGGAAACACTGCTGCGCGCGGGCGTGACGCGCATCAGCATCAACCCCCAGACGCTCAACGACGACGTACTCGTACACATCGGCCGCCGGCATACCGCAAAGGAAGCGGTCGACTGCTTCCGCCTCGCGCGGGAGATCGGGTTCGACAACATCAATATGGATCTGATCGCCGGACTTGAGACCGATACGCCGCCGTCCTTCCGCCGCACGCTGGACGGAATATCGGCGCTCTCGCCGGAAAACATAACCGTACACACGCTCGCTCTCAAGCGTTCCTCGCGCATGGTGACCGAGGAGAACGCGCAGGCCGAGGGCGGCGCGGCCGTCGCCGAAATGCTTTCCGACGCGCAGAAAATGCTGACGCTCGGCGGGTATACGCCGTACTATATGTACCGCCAGAGCCGCTGCGTCGGCAACTTTGAAAACGTCGGCTGGTGCAGACCGGGCACGGAAGGGCTGTACAACGTCTATATGATGGAGGAAGTGCATACCGTTCTGGCCTGCGGTGCGGGCGCGGTGACAAAACTGCGCGAGCCGCACGGCAAGCAGATCGAACGCGTGTTCAATTTCAAATACCCGTATGAATACATCAGCCGCTTCGACGAGCTGGCCGAACGCAAGACCCGTATAAAAACCTTTTACGAGGAATATACATATTAAGGAGCCCCTGAGTAAAGCCCTCGGAGTAAAACAACACAGGATGTGATGACTTGGCTTTTGAACACAAAAAACAAACGATGCTCAACGGCGCATTGATCCTGGCGGTGAGTTCCATCGTCGCCAAGCTGATCGGCGCTTTGTTCAAGATCCCGCTGACCGGCTTGATCGGCGGCGTGGGCAGAGGCTATTTCAGCGCCGCATACAATCTGTATACGCCGATCTACGCCATCTCCATGGCGGGACTGCCGGTGGCGGTCTCGCGCATGGTCTCGGAAAGCGTGTCGCTCAACCGCTTCGGCGAGGTGCGGCAGATCCGGAACGTCGCCACGAAGATCTTCCTGATCACCGGCGCGGTCGGTACGGCGTTAATGTTCCTGATCTCCTACCCGTATGTGCGCCATGCGTCCAGCATCCACGCGCTGCCCGCCATTCTGGCGATCGCGCCGTCCGTCTTCTTCTGCTGCGCGATGTCCTCGTACCGCGGGTATTATGAAGGTCTGCGCAACATGACGCCGACGGCGATCTCACAGATCATCGAAGCGCTCGGCAAGCTGCTTCTGGGCATCGCGCTGGCATGGGGCGTGCTGAAGTACGGGCTCGCGCAATTTGCGAACGCCGGCCTGGTGTTCGGAAAAGCCGCGGCAAACATTGACGAGGCATACAGCGTGATCTACCCCTACACGGCGGCGGCCGCCGTCTTGGGCGTGACCATCGGCTCGGCGGCGGGCCTTGTGTACCTGATGATCCTGCACCGCATCAAGGGCGACGGAATCACGCGCACGGAGCTTGTGAATTCTCCCGCGCTGTCCACGGATCGGGAGATCGCCAAGCGTCTGATCACCTTCGCCATCCCCATGGTCATCGGCTCGCTGGTCACCAACATCACGAACCTCATCGACACCTCGACGATCCAGGCACGTCTGGATTACGCGTGCAGGACCGGCCCCGACATCATCAAATCCATGTTCGCCTATTCCCTCGACGTGTCCGGCACGCTCGACGAAGATATCCCCACCTATCTGTACGGCACCTACGGCGCCGCGCTGGATTTCCGCAACCTGATCCCCAATATCACGATGTCGCTCGGCATCAGCGCGCTGCCGGTCCTGTCGGCGGCTTGGGCGATCAAGGACCGCGTGCAGATCCGCACGAACATCGAATCGGTGCTGCGCATCACGATGCTCGTTTCCCTGCCCGCCGGCTTCGGCATGGCCGTGCTGGCGACGCCGATCCTGTCGCTGCTGTACGGCAGCCACCCGGACATCGTACCGATCGCCGCGCCGATCATGGCCGTATACGGCTACGCCACGGCGCTGATGGCCGTGTCCACGCCGATCACAAGTATGCTTCAGGGCATCGGGCGCACGGATATTCCGGTCAAATCCGCGTTTGCCGGCGCCATCGTCAAGATCATCCTCAACTTTATCCTGATCGGCAATCCGAAGCTCAACATCAACGGCGCGCCGGTCGGCTCGATCGCGTGTTATATCGTGATCGTCGGCGTCAATCTGTTCTATCTGCTGCGCGAGAGCGACGTGCGGATCAACGTCGTTTCCATCCTGCTCAAGCCCCTGCTCTGCTCCGGTCTTTGCGCCGTTTCCGCCTGGGGCGTGTACCGGCTTTGCGAGCATTTTCTCGCCGGCCGCATCCCATATCTGATCCTCGTCGAACTGGTTCTTTCCGTCGGCGCGGCCGGGATCGTGTATCTCGTTGCGCTTCTTTTGTTCAAAGGGCTGTCAAAAGACGATATTTCTATGCTCCCAAAGGGAGAAAAAATTGCAAAAACACTTGAAAAATATAAAGTTTTGGGTTAAAATAGGAAAGTACCCCGTTGAGTTGGAAAAGGAGTCGCCATGATCGAACGCTTTGAATTTAAGGATCGCTACTCCATCGACGACCTGCTGCACATCATGCGCTATCTGCGCGCGCCGGACGGTTGTCCGTGGGATCGGGAGCAGACGCACGAGAGCATCCGGAAGAATCTGATCGAGGAGACCTATGAGGTCATCGAAGCCATCAACAAGCAGGACAAGGATCTGCTGCTGGAGGAGCTGGGCGATCTGCTGCTGCAGATCGTGTTCCACGCCGAGATGGAGACCGAGCAGGGCGGCTTTACCTTTGACGACGTGTGCAACGGCGTCTGTCAGAAGCTCGTCGAGCGGCATCCGCACGTGTTCGGCTCCGTACACGCCGAGAACGCCGAGGACGCGCTCGCCAGCTGGGACAACGTCAAGCGCACCAAAAAGGGACAGAAGAAGGGCAGCGTCCCGATGCTGAGCGTCCCGCGCGAAATGCCTGCGCTCATGCGCGCGGACAAGGTCCAGGGCAAGGCGAAAAAGCTCGGCTTCGACTGGCCGGACGTTTCCGGCGCGCTGGACAAGCTCGAGGAGGAGACCGCCGAGTTGAAGGAAGCGATCGCTTCCGGAGAGCGCGCGGAGATCTCTATGGAGCTGGGCGATCTGCTGTTCAGCGCGGTCAATGTTTCGCGGTTCGTGGATTGCGACGCTGAGGAAGCGCTGACCGGCGCCACCGACAAATTCATCGCCCGATTCCAGAAGCTGGAGGCGCTTGCCGCCGAACGCGGGCTGGATCTCGAAACCGCGTCCCTCGCCGAGATGGACAAGCTCTGGGACGAGATCAAATCAAAATGAATACGGATCATCCGTTTCATCGTAAATTCAATCATTATTATTTTGGAGGAAGTACATCATGAACAAAGCACAACTCATCCAGGCAGTCGCCGCCAAGGCAGAACTCGACAAGAAGGCCGCAGATAAGGCTGTTGCCGCTGTGATCGACGCCATCACCGAAGCATTGGCTTCCGGCGAAAAAGTCCAGCTCATCGGCTTCGGCTCCTTTGAGGTCCGCGAAAGAGCGGAGAAGCAGGCGCGCAATCCCAGAACGGGCGAAGTCGTGACCGCTCCCGCCTGCAAGGTCCCTGCGTTCAAGGCCGGCGCTGCTCTGAAGGTTGCCGTAAACAAATAATCAGAACAGCGAATCACGGGGCGTTCTTCGGAGCGCCCCGTTTTTCTGTGGAAAGGATCATGTATGCGATTGGATAAATACCTCAAGGTCTCGCGCCTCATCAAGCGCCGCACCGTCGCCAACGAGGTGTGCGACGCAAAACACGTCAGCGTAAACGGAAAAGTCGCCCGCGCTTCTTACGACGTGAAGGTCGGCGACGTGATCGAGATCCAGATGGGCGCCAACTGCATCCGCGCCGAAGTGCTGGCCGTCACGGAATATGCGACAAAAGAGAACGCCGCGTCGATGTACAAGCTGCTGCCGTAACGGGGCCGTCTTGCCGTCTCACAGAAATGCGGACAGCCGCATGGGAGCAATCCCGTGCGGCTGAATTTTTATATTTCGTTTTAAAGCAAGTTATCCGGCCGATCGTATACGGACCGACGGCTTTATCCCGCAGCGCCCTGCGGCCCCGGGAATGATTTAAGGACAGTCCCCAGCTTCTTTATGAGCGCCGAGAGCAGCTTCGTCATTCTGGCGTCGTCCCGCAGCACATACAGCAGACAACTCGCGACGCTGTTGTGCAAACGCGCCGTCTGATCGCTGTGTTTTCCGTTACAGACATAGAATCGGTACTGGTTTTCTTCGGCGAATTCTGCCGCGGCGCAGTCCGCGCTGTCCGAACAGATATAGAACCGCCGCATATACGGCAGATCGTTGCGAAGTGCGTTTTTGTCCGAAAAAAGGTCCTCTGCGTTATCATAAAACGGATCGATCTGTGTAACGCTGGACGGGATATGCAGGTATTCGAGCGCCGTGTAGCAAAACGCAAACGCTTCGATCGCCTCCAGGCCGTCCGGGAGCGTAACGCTGCGCAGATTCCGGCAGCCGTAGAACATGTTTCTTTCGATGACTTTCACGCCCTCTTCCACAATTACGCTTTGCAGACTCAGGCAGCAGAAGAAAGCATATGCCGCCGATTCCAATGTTTTCGGCACGGTCAGGGTTTTCAGAAATTCGCATCCCTCAAACGCGAATTCCTCCACTTTGCGCACGCTTTCCGGGATTGAAAACGACGTCTGAGGGTGATTGGCCGGATAGTGCAGCAATTCCGTGCGGTCTTTGGAATACAGGAGCCCGTCCTCACCGCCGGCGTACGCCGGGTTATCCGCATCCACAAAAACTTTTCCGCAGCGGATGAACACACACCTGGAAATGTCCGTTACACTGCGGGGGATCTGCACATTATCCAGACTCCGGCAATCGTAGAACGCACCGGTGCCGATCCTTGTCAGCGTTTGCGGCAGCGTAACGGTCTGAAGGTTTTCGCAGTACCCGAATGCGCCGTTGCCGATCGAAGTAACGCCCTCGCGTATAACAACAGAACGGATATCGTCCCTGGCGTCAAACCACGGAGCGATCGGGGGAACCGATTCCGGAAAATAACCCATATTGTACGCTTGATACGATTGCATATTGCCCGTGCCGGAGATCGTCAGCGTACCGTTCTCCAGCGTCCACGTCAGATCGACGCCGCACGTGCCGGACAACGCGTCCGCCGCCTGTGCCGGGATCAAGCCTATACTGCCGCAAAACAGCAGCACGATAACCAGAACGCCTGAAAATAACCGTTTCATCCTTTTTTTCTCCTTTGTCTTTTGATCAGTAAGAAAAGTATAGCGCAAAGGGTTTTAAAAAACAATACGCAAGGTGTTTAAGAATGGTTTAAAATTCTTTGAACAATCTTAACTTATTCTTTATCATATCTTGCGCGCGGTATGATAGAATGATCCCGGAGGTGAGATAATGCGAAAACTCGGCTGTCTTGCGCTGTTCGTCTGTCTGCTGTTCCTGCTGTCCGGCTGCGCGGGCGTCGCGCGCTTTGCGGCGGTACGGATCGGGGAGAGCGAAAAGTTCACGAAAGAGGAGATCGATGCGGCGGTGCACGTCGTGCGGAAAAGCGCGTTTGACGCGACCTTCGTCACGAAAATCGAATACGACGAAACGCGGTCGGACGCCGTCGTGCACAGCTATCTGACACACGGCAAGGGCGCGATAAACGGCGTGTCGGAGGAAAACGTGATCGTCCTGTTCACGGATTTTGTGACCGGCGGCAATACCGGCTCGCTCAATCCGCACGACGTATACACCGATTTCGGCTGGACGCTCATCCGCAGCGGAAAAGGCGGCGCATGGAGCGTGGACGACTGCGGGTACGCGTAACGAAACGGAGAATAAGACAGGATGGCGTCTTGCGGCGAAACGGATGTATCCGTGCCCCACATGCGCACACGGTTTCGACGCGTGTGTCAGTGCGAGCCGCCTGTCGCCCCCTGTTCGCTGCCGTTCCCGGCGGCGTCATCGCGAGCGAAGCGCGGCGATCCGTTCACCGTGTGTTATTGTGATTATACGCTTCAACGGGGATACGGATTCCCACGCGCTGACGCGCTCGGAATGACGTTTTTTCATTTCGTTTTGCGGGCGGCATGCCCGCCCCTACACGCCTGCCGTCCGCAAAAGCCGTTATATATCAACGATCGGCGCCGCGCACACCCGTAGGGGCAACATGCCGCCCGCAATAAATATCATCTGACAACGGCAGCGGTGCCTGATAGGCGCCCCTGCACACCCGACGCAAATGGCTTTTTACAATACACCGTTATATTCCGCTTTGCCGGTATTTGCACGAAATCCGTGATGAGCCAAAAAAAGAGCTGCCGCTGTTGGAGCGTTTCCAACAAACGGCAGCTCTTTATTTGTGCAAAGGCTTATTTCTTTTTCTTGGCCTTCTTATCTTCTGCGGCTTTTTCGTTGCCGGTCAGTTCGATGATGCACATTTCCGCTGCGTCGCCGCGGCGCGGGCCGGTCTTGATGATGCGCGTATAGCCGCCCTTGACGTCGGCATACTTGGGCGCGATCTCATCAAACAGCTTCTTGACAACATCTTCCTTCGTAACGTAAGCGAGGACCTGACGCTTCGCGGCAAGGGTCGGCTCCTTGGCGATGGTGATCATCTTTTCAGCCATCGCGCGCACTTCCTTCGCGCGGGTGACGGTCGTCTCGATTTTGCCGTTTTCCAAAAGATAGGTGACTAAGCCTCTGAGCATGGACTTGCGATGGTCCGACGCTCTACCAAGTTTTCTGGTACCGGGCATTCCAATCACTCCTTCATTTAAGGTAAATAGGGAATTTTACTCGTCTTCTCTGTTGAGGTCGAAGCCAAGAGAATTCAGCTTCGCCACAACCTCGTCGATCGACTTTCTGCCGAGGTTGCGAACCTTCATCATGTCGTCCTCGGTCTTGTTGGTCAAATCCTCTACGGTATTGATTCCGGCTCTCTTCAAGCAGTTGAAAGAGCGCACGGACAGGTCAAGTTCCTCAATGGTCATCTCCAGGACTTTTTCCTTACCGCTGTCTTTGTTCACAACCATAACCTCTGTGTTGTACATCTCTCCGGACAAATCGCTGAAGAGACTGAGATGCTCGTTGAGGATCTTGGCTCCGAGAGACACGGCGTCTTTTGCGGAGATCGTACCGTTGGTCCACACTTCCAGCGTGAGCTTGTCGTAGTCGGTGATCTGGCCGACACGCGTGTTTTCCACGGTATAGTTGACCTTGAGCACGGGGGAGTAGATCGAGTCGATCGCGATCACGCCGATGATCGGCTGCATGATCTGCTTGTTGCGCTCGGCGGAAACATATCCGCGTCCCTTGTCACAGGTCAGCTCCATGCCCAGATGCGCGCCTTCGTCCAGCGTGGCGATGTGCAGCTCCGGGTTCAAAATTTCGACCTCGGAATCCGTCTTGATGTCGCCGGCCGTAACTTCGCCGGGCTCGTTGGCGTCAAGATAGATCGTTTTGGGGCCGTCGCCGTGAATCTTGAGTATTACACTCTTTAAGTTCAGCACGATCTCGGTCACGTCTTCCTTGACGCCGGGGATCGTGGAAAACTCATGCAGGATGCCGTCGATCTTTGCGGAGGTAATCGCGTAGCCGGGCATAGAGGAGAGCAGCACTCTGCGCAGGCTGTTGCCGAGCGTCGTACCGTAGCCTCTTTCCAGCGGCTCTACCACGAACTTGCCGTAAGTACCGTCGGGCAGAAGATCTGCAGTTTCGATCTTGGGCTTTTCAATTCCTATCATTCAAAACCCTCCTTGTTAAACTTGGGGGTTGTCCCCGAATGTGGCGCCGAGCTTCCTTAAAAGAAGCTTATGCGGCATTATTTGGAGTAGAACTCGACGATCAGATGCTCTTCGACGTCATAGTCGATGTCTTCTCTGGTGGGCAGGGCGACCACTTTGCCCTCGCCGGCCTCGACGTCGTAAGTCAGCCACTGGGGCAGACCGCGGAACGCGTCCTCGGACATATACGCCTTAATGCGCTCGATCTCTTTGCTCTTGCCCTTCACGCCGATCACCATGCCGGGTTTAACCTGGAAGGAAGGGATATTGACAGTGCGGCCGTCGACCGTGTAGTGACCGTGGGTCACAAACTGTCTGGCTTCTCTGCGGGTCTTTGCAAGGCCAAGACGGAACACTACGTTATCCAGGCGGCGCTCAAGCAGGCTGAGCATGACTTCGCCCGTGCTGCCGGTCGCTTTTTCTGCCTTTTCGTAGTACTTGCTGAACTGCTTTTCCAGAACGCCGTAGATAAACTTGACCTTCTGCTTCTCGTTCAACTGTCTGGCATATTCACTCTTCTTTGCGCGCTTGTTGGCGTTGGGGTTGCGCAAAGTCGAACTCTTTTTGGAATGCTCGGTATAGCCCAGGACCGCGGGAGAGATGCCAAACGTTCTGCAGCGTTTGACGATGGGCTGCATGTTTCTTGCCATTGGTGATTCACCTCCAATAATTATACGCTTCTTCTCTTGTGCGGACGGCAGCCATTGTGGGGGATCGGAGTGACGTCCTTGATAATGTTGACCTCAAGACCGGTGGCCTGCAGCGCGCGGATGGCGGCTTCACGTCCCTGGCCGGGGCCCTTGACGTACACTTCAACAGTCTTCATGCCGTGCTCGATCGCGATCTTGGCAGCTGTTTCCGCTGCGGTCTGCGCCGCAAACGGCGTGGACTTTCTGGAGCCGCGGAAACCCATTTCGCCGGCGCTTGCCCACGAAACGGCGTTGCCCTGCGTGTCCGTGATGGTGACGATCGTGTTGTTAAAGGTGGATTGGATATGGGCCGCGCCGCGCTCGATATTCTTGCGCTCACGGCGTCTGCGTGTAGCAGTGTTTTTCTTACCTGCACCCTTGATTGCCATATTTTTCCTCCTTACTTCTTCTTGTTCGCAATGGTCTTCTTGGGACCTTTGCGGGTACGCGCGTTCGTTTTGGAGCGCTGGCCTCTGACGGGCAGGCCCTTACGATGACGAACACCGCGATAGCAGCCGATCTCGATGAGTCTCTTGATGTCGAACGCAGTCTCTCTTCTCAGGTCGCCTTCCACCTTCACGTTGTGGTCGATGTACTCTCTGAGCTTGGAAACGTCGTCTTCCGTCAAATCCTTGACTCTCGTATCGGGATTAACACCGGTAGCGGCGATAATATCGCTCGCCGTTTTGCGACCGATACCAAAGATATACGTGAGGCCGATCTCGATCCTCTTATCTCTGGGCAAGTCGACACCTGAAATACGCGCCATGTGTCAGTTACACCTCCATTATCGGTATGCGTCGGATTAGCCCTGACGCTGCTTGTGCTTGGGATTTTCACAGATCACCATTACTTTTCCCTTGCGCTTGATTATCTTGCACTTTTCGCAAATTTTCTTTACAGAAGGTCTGACTTTCATTTGAATACCTCCTTCGATTATTTGGATCGCCAAGTGATGCGCCCGCGGGTAAGGTCATATGGCGACATCTCGACCGTTACCTTGTCTCCGGGCAGGATGCGGATGTAGTTCATGCGCAGCTTGCCGGAAATGTGCGCTAAGATCTGGTGGCCGTTTTTCAACTCCACTTTGAACGTGGCGTTGGGAAGCGCCTCGACGACGGTCCCCTCGATTTCGATCATATCCTGCTTTGACACAGCAAAAACCTCCTTCGGCTCTTTCTCGTCCGGTCAGACGCGTTCCGCGAAACCGGCGAGCGCTTTGCGCAGCGCTCTGTTACTGTCGGCAGCATGTTCCGGAAGCCGCAACCCCGTATCCGCAAGATGACGCGGGTTTTTGCGCTTCGGCCTTTCCAGCGGACGTTCCTTGCCGTCGCAAACGCACACGGCGCCGTCCGCAGCGTCCGTCACTGCCAGAAGTCTATCTTTGTCCCGTCCGGCCAACGACCGGACGACACTGCCCTTTTCCAGCATCTTGCGCCTCCCCTACACTTTCGTGAGGATCTTCGGCCCGTCGGCGGTGATCGCCACGGTATGCTCGAAGTGGGCGGACAGCTTTCCATCGCGGGTTTTCACAGTCCAACCGTCGGGCATATTGCGGATCGCGTGCGTGCCCTCGTTGATCATGGGCTCGATCGCGATCACCATACCCGGCAGCAGGCGTACACCACGACCTGGTGTACCATAATTCGGTACGGAAGGATCCTCGTGCATTTCGGTCCCCACGCCGTGTCCGGTGTATTCCCGGACCACGCCGTAGCCCCGCGCCTCGCAATAACTCTGCACCGCGTGGCCGATGTCGCCGAGTCTGCCGCCCGCGACAGCCCGCGCGATGCCTTCGTACAGGCTCTCGCGCGTGGTGTCGATCAGCCGCTTCGCTTCGTCGGAAATATCTCCGACCGCGAAAGTGGCGGCGTTGTCGCCGACATAGCCGTGGATGGTGGCGCCCAGATCGATGCTGACGACGTCGCCCTCCCGCAGGATCCGTTTCTTGCTCGGTATGCCGTGGATAACCTCATCGTTTACGGAAATGCATGCGGTAGCGGGAAATCCTCCGTATCCCAGGAAGGTCGGCGTGGCGCCGTGCCTGAGAATATACTCATGCGCGATCCGGTCGATCTCCCAGGTGGAGACGCCCGGTTCCACTGCCTCTCCCGCTGCCTTTAATGCTCCGGCCGAAATCGCTCCGGCCTCTTTCATGAGAGCAAGCTCTCCGGTGGTTTTGAGCACTATCATGCGGTTTAGCCTCACTTAATCAAGGAATCCCTTGTAGTGACGCATCATCATCTGGCTCTCAAGCTGCTTGACCGTCTCCAACGCGACGCCGACCATAATGATGATGGACGTACCGCCGAGGGAGATGTTCATCGCATAGTTCACGTCCTTGATGGTGATCAGGGCGGTGACCTGCGAGAAGATGATGGGGAAGAGTGCCACAACGCTCAGAAGGAGCGCGCCCAGAAGGACGATCCGGTTCAGGATGCGGGCGATGTAGTCCGATGTGGGCTTGCCGGGACGGATGCCCGGGATCGCGCCGCTGTTCTTGCGGATGTTGTTGGCCATCTCAATGGGGTTGTACTGAATGGATGCGTAGAAATACGCAAACGCAATAATCAGAACGAAATAGATGATCGCATAGGCCCAGTGCGTGGACTTAAACACGCCGAAGAAGCCCTTCCAGAAGTTGTTGGGGTTCTTGACGAACAGCTCGATCGTGGGCGGGAGCGACAGGATGGAGGATGCGAAGATGACGGGCATAACACCGGACATGTTCACTTTCAGCGGAATGTGGGTGTTCTGGCCGCCGTACATCTTCCGGCCGACGACTCTCTTGGCGTACTGGACGGGGATGCGGTGCTCCGCATTGTCCATCCAGACGATGTACGCGATCATCAGGAGCATCAGCACGCCGGCGAGGGGCGCCAGAACGTAGTACGCGCCGCCTCTGGCCATGTAGCCGACCTGGATGTTCGGGCTGTACAGCGAAGCGATCAGGGTGGGGATACGGGAAATGATACCCGCGAACAGGATGATCGAGATACCGTTGCCGATACCCTTTTCATTGATCCGCTCGCCCATCCACATGATCAGCGCCGTACCGGCGACGAACGTGGCGATGATAACGAGGCCCTGGAAGAATGCCCAGAAGCCATGGTACGCGGTGCCCTCCACCGACTTCATCAGGTAGCCCTGATTCTTCAGGTAGATGTAATACGCCGTACTCTGGATCAGGCCCAGAACGATCGTCACATAACGCGTGATGGATGCGATCTTCTTTCTGCCTTCCTCGCCTTCCTTGGAGAGTCTCTCCAAAGCGGGGATGGCGACGGTCAGCAGCTGCATGATGATGGAGCTGTTGATGTAGGGCGTGATGGACATGGCGAAGATCGTTCCGTAGTTGAACGCGTCGCCTGTCATCATGCTCAGGTATTCCATGAAGGTTCCGGTGCTCTCCTGCGTCAGGATACCGGCTTCGCCGATGTCCAGGAACGGTACGGGGATCGCCGCGCCGACACGGAACAGGAAGATGATCAGAAGCGTAAAGAGGATCTTTTTGCGGATCTCCGGGATCCTCCACGCATTCGCGATGACCTTAAACAATTCAGATCACCTCTGCCTTTCCACCGGCAGCCTCGATTTTCTGTTTCGCGCTCTCGGAAAAGGCATTGGCTTTCACTGTGAAGCTCTTGGAGATATCGCCGTTTCCGAGGATTTTCACGCCATCCAGAACCTTGGTCACAAGGCCGGCATTCACGAGCGCGTCGATGTCGATGACAGCGCCGCTCTCGAACCTATCTTCGAGTGCAGAAACATTCACGATGGAGAAATCCTTACCGAAAATGTTTACGAAGCCTCTCTTGGGAAGACGTCTCTGCAGGGGCATCTGGCCGCCTTCAAAGCCGGCGCGCATACCTCTGCCCGCACGGGCCAACTGACCCTTGTGTCCCTTGCCGGCGGTTTTGCCCTGACCGGAAGCGGGGCCTCTGCCGATACGCTTGCGTTCCTTTTTGGAACCGGCGGCCGGCGAAAGATCATGTAAACGCATTATTTGGTACCTCCTTTTGCTTCGGAAACTGCAAGGAGATGAGAGATCTTTTTGATCTTACCCTGCGTGGCGGCGTTGTCCGGCTGAACGGAAACGTCCCCGATTTTGTGAAGACCGAGTGCATAGGCGGTGGCAATCTGATCCTTTTTGCTGCCGATGAGACTCTTGACGAGCTTGACCTCAAGGGAGCTGACTTTCTCTTTAGCAGTTCTTGCCATGAAATCCACCCTCCTTAATCTAAAATCTCGCTTGCGGTTTTGCCGCGGATCGCGGCGACCTCTTCGACGTTGCGAAGCTGCTGCAGACCGTTAAGCGTAGCTCTGACGACGTTGCAGGGGTTGTTGGAACGCAGCGCCTTCGAGCGGATGTCCTTGATGCCGACTGTCTCCACGACAGCACGGACGGGACCGCCGGCGATAACGCCGGTACCGGGAGCCGCGGGCTTGAGGAGGACAACGCCTGCGCCGAACTTGCCGATGACCTCGTGGGGAATGGTCGTTCCCTTGAGCGAGACCTGGAACAGGTTCTTTTTGGCGTCCTCGATACCCTTGCGGATCGCGTCGGGAACTTCGCTCGATTTACCCAGACCAAAGCCGATCGTGCCGTTTCCGTCGCCCACGACGACAAGCGCCGTGAATTTCATGATACGACCGCCCTTGACGGTTTTCGATACGCGGTTGATGCTGACTACGCGTTCAGTCAGCTCCAGAGCCGATGCGTCAATCTTAGCCAAAAGTATTCCCTCCTCTTTCAGAACTTGAGGCCGCCCTCGCGGGCGCCTTCGGCCAGTTCCTGAACACGGCCGTG
>JAFSYP010000045.1 GCA_017449935.1 Clostridia bacterium | reverse complement strand
CGGCTCTCGTGCTCCTCTGCCTACGCTTAAACCTCACCTCGCGGCTTCGGCTCCAAGGCTGAGTACCGGCTGCTCGCTACGCTTTACCGGGTGCGGCCTCTCACCGCACTGTTTTATCTGCACCGAACTGGCGCACCCTTCAGTTTTATTTTATAAGTATACCATAGTTTTCCGCAAAACTCAAGGTTTGAATACAATATCTTTTGGCTGACGACCACATTTTTGCCGTCCGGCACACGATATGGGATCATTCGTCGTCACGTTTGCGCACAGCGTCATATACTGGAAAAGGGACTACCCCTAATATTCGGAAAGGAGCATCGTCTTGAACGACATGACAAGAAACTATTACGGAACACGCATGAACAACCAGTCGACGCAGAATCAGTCAAAACCGATCGTGACGGCACAAAACATTCTGTCCGCACTCCCTTCGGACTTCACCGTTACAATGGCGTATGTGCCCATGCAGACGGACACGACAGTCTATGACGCGGACAAAGCGCTGCGTGAAGGCACACTGTTCCCGACGCTCAACAAACCCTTTGCCGGTGTGGGTGATCGCAGATGAACAAACGTGAAGCGGCCATGCGGCGATTGCAGAGTGCAAAGTTCGCGCTTTGGGAAATGCATCTTTATCTGGATACGCATCCGGAGGACCTGGAAAGTATCGCGGCTTATAAAAAATATGAGGCCAAATATGTTTTACTGCTGAACGAATTTGAGGAGAATTACGGCGCGGTCACCCAGTTCGCCCCCGGCGTCGCCTGGCTGAAGAATCCGTGGCCGTGGGAATCGGAGGTGTGCGACTGATGTTCAGTTACGAAAAAATGCTGCAATACCCTGTCAGGATCAAAAACCCCAATCCGAAGTATGCACAGATCATCATCAGCCAGTACGGCGGTCCGGACGGCGAACTCGGCGCGTCTCTGCGCTATCTCAGCCAAAGATTCGCCATGCCTTATCCGGAGCTGAAGGGGCTGCTGACTGACATCGGAACGGAAGAACTCGGCCACCTCGAAATGATCGGCGCGATCGTGTATCAGCTCACGCGCAACCTTTCCTATGACGAGATCAAAAAGAGCGGCTTCGACGCATACTTCACAGATCACACGACCGGCGTCTATCCGACTGCTGCGAGCGGCTTCCCGTTCACGGCGGCGTCCATGCAGTCAAAGGGCGATCTGATCGCCGATCTGACCGAAGATCTCGCCGCGGAGCAAAAGGCGCGTGTAACATACGACAACATCCTGCGTCTGGTCGACGACCCGGACGTGCGCGAACCGATCAAGTTCCTGCGCGAACGTGAGATCGTGCATTTCCAGCGCTTCGGCGAAGGTCTGCGCCTGGCGACAGACAGGCTCGACAGTAAGAATTACTATATCTGCAATCCGAGCTTTGACGACAACTGCGGCTGCAGCTGCGAAAAATAACAGAGACGGTCTGCAGCAGAAGCGTTTGCGGCAGGCCGTCTTTTGCTTCGACACTTTTTCGCTTTTTTTGTAAAATGGTGTTGTGTTCTCCGTGTTTTCATGCTATACTGAATTCTGTGAGTTTGGGGACAGGGGGATTGAGTATGAAACAAATCGGGTTTGACAACGACCGGTATCTGAAAATGCAGTCCGAACACATCCGCGACCGCATCAACCAGTTCGGCGGCAAGCTGTATCTGGAATTCGGCGGCAAGCTGTTTGACGACTATCACGCGTCCCGCGTTCTGCCGGGCTTCGAGCCGGACAGCAAGGTGCGTATGCTCCTGCAGCTGAAGGATCAGGCGGAGATCGTGATCGTCATAAACGCCGCAGACATCGAAAAAAACAAAGTCCGCGGCGATCTGGGCATCACGTACGATCTGGACGTTCTTCGGCTGATCGACGCGTTTCAGGGCATCGGTCTTCTGGTCGGCAGTGTTGTCATGACGCGCTATCAGGCGCAGCCCGCGGCAGACGCTTTCTGCAAACGGCTGGAAAGTCTGGGCATTCGCGTCTACCATCACTACTCCATCGAAGGATACCCGTCCGACATTGACCGTATCGTCAGCGACGAGGGCTTCGGCCGGAACGACTTCATCGAGACGACGCGTTCTCTCGTCGTCATCACCGCGCCGGGGCCCGGCAGCGGCAAAATGGCCACGTGTTTGTCCCAACTCTATCACGAACACAAGCGCGGCGTCAACGCCGGGTATGCCAAGTTTGAAACATTCCCCATCTGGAACCTTCCGCTCAAGCATCCTGTAAACCTTGCCTACGAAGCCGCGACGGCCGATCTCAATGACATCAATATGATCGACCCGTTCCACCTGGAAGCCTACGGCGAAACGACGGTCAACTATAACCGCGACGTGGAGATCTTCCCCGTGCTCGCGGCGACCTTTGAACAGATCTACGGCGAGTGCCCGTATAAATCTCCGACAGACATGGGCGTCAATATGGCCGGAAACTGCATCGTCGACGACGAAGTTTGCTGCGCCGCCTCGCGACAGGAGATCATCCGCCGGTATTTCGCGGAACAATGCGCGGTCAAAAAAGGACTCGGCAGCGCGGAAGCCGTCCAAAAGATCAAGCTGCTGATGAAACAAACCGGTATCACCATCGACGAGCGTCCCGTGATCCTTGCGGCACGCGAAAAAGCGGAAGCGACGGGCGCGCCCGCCGCCGCAATCGAGATCGGCGACAACACGCTGGTGACCGGAAAGACCTCCGCCCTTCTCGGCGCAAGCGCCGCGGCGCTGCTTAATGCGCTCAAGTCGCTTGCCGGCATCAAAGACGAGATCCATCTGCTGTCGCGTTCCGTTATCGAACCCGTTCAGGAACTGAAGGTCAAATACATGGGCAACCACAATCCGCGTCTGCACGTCGACGAGGTGCTGATCGCGCTGTCCGTCTCCGCGGCGACCAATCCGCTCGCACAGCTCGCGCTGCAGCAGATCCCGAAGCTGCGCGGGACTGAAGCGCACGTGACGGTGATCCTCACCGAACGGGACGAAACGCTGTTCAAAAAGTTCGGTGTCAACCTCACCTGCGACCCGCAATACCAAACGAAAAAACTGTATCACCGATAATCTCAATCCATCTATAACCACCCGCAGCCGAACCACGCCGACTGCGGGCGTGTTGTTTCTCAACGACGTTCCGTCTATTGTTTCGGATATTATTTTGCCGACAGATAATTATTATTTGACACGGGCGGCAGCGGCATGGTATAGTAGAAGATGGTGGAATAAATAAAAACACGGGAGGATATGTTTATGCTGAAAAATACCCTCAAGAGAACCGCGAGTTGTCTGATGGCGATCGTGATGATCGTCACGACATTCTTTGTTTTCGGACCGTCCGGTTTGTTGCCGACAGCCGGCGCGGCGCTCTCGGCGCAGAACACGGAGGTTCCGGACGTATATATCGTTGTGCCGGAAACGTTCTATATGACGCCGAGTCTTAACGCGTCGTCGACGGTACAGTACTATATCAACAATACCGTAAACGGTACGACGATCACGCCGGACGAGGAACGCGCGACGACGGCCGGAAAGATCTGGTTCAACGTGTCCGACGGTACCGTGACGGATCTGGTCTATTCCATCCTGGGCACAAACAAGACGAATGTTTCGATTAGCGCCGGTTCGGGCTCGACGACGCTGTACGGCGTGACGCTGGATGTGGGGATGAACGCTTCGGACGTGCGGACGCTGGAATGGGTCTTCACGTGCAGCATTAACGGCGTCGCGGCGGAGTATCACGCGTTCACTGTGGCATATGCGCCGTATTATACGCCGGTCGGCGCGGCGGGAAACGCCAAAAACGCCAACGCCGGAACGCAGATGCAGGGCATAGCGTGGATCTCCGGCGTACACGGTTATGAGGATTGCAACCCGACTACCGCGGCCGATTCGGACAAGGATAATTATGTGCTCGGCAATTATCGCGCCCGCACGGTCTGGGACGGCGAGTGGAATCGCCCGCTCGTACCCATGATCACGTCCGTACCGGTCCCGACCAACAACGATGAGAATATCTCGGACTGGCTTTCGACGACAGCGACCGGCGCGTGCGACGACGAAACATTCACGCTGTATGACGTAGACAAGAAAGCCAGCGGCATGGGCGCCAAAAGTATAGACATCGCGACACAAAGCCATATTGCCGAGCTGACGGTCGACGTCAGCCGCAACCACAGCTTCACAACCGTGCCGAACGTGACGACGGGTTTCTTTGTCAGCGATTTGAAGCGAGACTCGAAGTACATGGGCGCCTACGGCGGCTATATTGCAAATTATGACGGCGAAATCCCCGGGATCGACTTCTGGTTTTCGCGCAACCATTACGGCGACGGCTGCGGTTCTTTCACCGCGACGGCAGGCGTCGATACTGCCTTCTTCGGCGGCAATACGCACGCGGGAACGGATCAACGCGATTTCAATACGGATAGTATTCCGTACAACGGCGTATGGGATCGTGCGACGCCGTCCGCGACCGGCACGTCCATGCACTATATCCACGCGGCAATGTGCGGCGAATACAGCAGCAACTGGATCTATATCAACATCTATCTGTTCGTCAACGTGACAGCAGTCGATAAGACGGCGCTGCGCAACAAGCTGTTTTTGAAGCAGGCTCAGGCGAACGCAAAGAAAACGGACAGTTACGCACTCGTGCGCGAGAAGCTGGAAAATGCGTATCTCGCACTCGGCGATCCGACGGCGACACAGGCCGCGATCGACAGCGCCTCGCAAGGATTGGACAGCATCGACAGCATCGTCTCCCCGACGGAAACGATCTATGCACGGCACATCAATCAGTTGACCGGCGAGCCTTTCACGAGCGATGCGGCCGAACAGCTGACGGTCCGTCGTTCGGACAACAGCGTGACCGTCGCCCCGAACAATTACACGGGCTATTCCTATTTCGGGACGCGTCGCGCTTTCGGTACGTCGGCAGCATTCGGATCGTTCGACGCCAACGCATGGGCGCAAAGCGCCTGCTGCGCGAACGGCAGCGGCGTTTCTTCGGTCGGATACGACTCGGCAAGCCGGACGATCACCGTGAACAATTCCGACGCTAGAACAAATACAGATTATCCTTTGGGAAATGTTCTGAACAGCAGCTACTACCGGATCGCGGTCGATCCTTCCGAAACGTACACGATCGACTTTGACTACGCGTCCGTCTGTGACGCAAGGATCGGCGTGATCTGTTATGATCACAGCGGCGACTATATCGCCGACGCCTGGCTGTCGGATTCGTTCCAAGCGTCCGGAAGTCCGACGACGTTCCGCCATCATACGGAGATCTTCTGCGCGAAGTCCAGTCCTTATTTGTTCGGTCTTGAAAAACGCTCCGACGTCTGTTACATCGTTCTGACATTCGGCATCAACGAAGAAGATCCTCAGAGCGACGTACCTTCTGTTTTCACAAACGTATCTTTCACGCCGTCCGATAAGCTGTTTGACCTGGCGCAGTGGAGCGATCTGACCAGTTCTTTCCGCAGCAGCACAAACACCGTTGGTATCGAAGCGAAAACCTATGACTGCTCGTCTAAAACACTGACGCTCGCCAGCTCGACAACGGAGTCCAATACGTCCTACGCGTCCAACAACGTGCTGACGCAATGCGAGGTTTCCGGAAGCCGCGAGTACCCGTGGAGCTTCATTCCCGTCGAAAGCGCAGCGGCTTATTCGGTCGAGGGCGAATACGCAGGCACCGGCAACGGACAGATCCTGATCCTGCACTACAACGTGAACGGAAGTTATACCGGCGCAACGCGGCTGGCGTCTTCTTCCGCATACGGCGGAATCCTTGCCTGCACGGGCAATACGTCGAACTTCAACCCGTTCTTCGCGTCGTTTACGGTCAAAGAGGACGATGCATATATCGCGCTCGCATTCGGCGGATACAACAATCCGTACGCGACGGCGAACAGCACGGTCTCCAATGTATTCCGCGACGTAAAGGTCCATCATGCGGTCGATGCGGACAAAGAATACACGCTCTATTACCGGCCGAACACATATACAGTGTCGTTCGACGCCAACGGCGGCAGCGGCACGATGGCAGAACAGCTCTTTACGTACAACGTCGCGCAGAATCTGATCGCGAACACATACACCCGCACCGGATATACGTTCGACGGCTGGTCGACCACAGCGGGCGGCTCCAAGGTTTACGACGACGGAGACAGCGTCGTCGATCTGACCACAGCGGCAGACGGCGAAGTGCGGCTGTATGCCTGCTGGAAGGCAGTGACGTACACGATCCGTTACGACGAAGCCGGCGGCACGCTCACCGGCAGTTATATCACCGAGTATGACATCAACACGCCGGTTTACCTTGCGAACGCTGTCAAGGACGGCTATACGCTGAACGGCTGGCGCGCAGACAACACCGGCAACTGGGGGCCGGATCTGTACAGGATCAATACGCCTCTGACCGGCTATTACGGCAACGTCAAGTTCACAGCCGTTTGGAAGACCAACACGTACAGCGTCGCATTCAACCCGAACGGCGGCGAAGGCACGGCGATGGCGAACCAGAGCTTCACATACGGCGTCGCACAACAGCTGACAGCCTGCGCTTTCTCGCGAACCGGATTTACATTCCTCGGCTGGGCGCTGACGTCCGACGCGGCGGATGCGGAGTTTGCGGACAAAGCGAGCGTTCAAAATCTGACCGTTGAGGCCAACGCGGTCGTGACGCTGTATGCCGTCTGGGGCGCGAAAACGTACTCTATCGTGTATTCGACGGACGGCGGCGAGATCCTCGACACGTCGTACACGAGCAGCTTCACGGCCAATGACCAGATCTCTCTGCCGCTTTCTGTTGAAAAGATCGGCTACAACTTCACAGGCTGGAAAGCGACCGGCAGCGTCGGCTCCTGGAACACGGACACGGTCTATACCGGTACGCTCAATTCCGGCATGATCGGCAACGTGACGCTGCAGGCACAATGGACGGTAAAAGGATACACGATCCTTTACATGCCGAATGAAGGAACGATCGTCGGAAATCGTTATACGACGAGCTACGACATCGTCTCCCCGATCACGCTGCCTACGGCGCGCAGATCGGGTTACATCTTCGGCGGCTGGCAGGCGGACAACACCGGAAACTGGCGCGGCAGCGTTTATCAGCCGGGCGACGTCAGCGCGGGACATTACGGCGACGTGACCATGTCGGCCGTCTGGACAGGCGTGCGGTATTACGTCCGCTTCAACGGCAACGGCTCAACCGACGGCATGATGTACAACCAGAGTTTTACCTACGGCGAAAGCGGTACGCTCTATTTGAATGAGTTTGTCCGCAACGGATATACGTTCCTTGGCTGGTCGCTGTCCGGCGCTGCAACAGAACCGACGTATGAGGACGGCGGCGAGGTTATCAATCTGGCTCTTGAGGCTGAATCGATCGTGACGCTCTATGCCGTTTGGGGAAAAAGCAGTTACACCATCATATATGACCCGCTGAACGGCGTAATCAGCGAGCCGGGTACGACATCTTACACCATCACTGACACCATTATTCTCCCGACCGCAACGCGCAGAGGCTACGCGCTGGACGGCTGGAGCCCGCGGCAGAACAGCGGCAGCTGGCATACATGGGATACCTACTGCAATTCGATCAGTTACGGCTGCTACGGCGACGTTACGCTGGTTGCGAAATGGGTAAAAAGCGCCTACAACATCACCTATGATGCGGCGGACGGCACCATCAGCGGCAGTTATACCACCGCATACGACATTGATACCGTGATCGTCCTGCCGACCGCGACACGCACAGGCTATACATTCGGCGGATGGCAGGCCTCTGCGGAATGGAATAATGTGATCGTCACCGATACTGCGCCTGCGGATGCGGCGGGCAACGTGACGCTGCGCGCGCTCTGGAACCCGAATACGTACTATATCTGTTTCCACGAAAACGGCGGTACGGGAACGATGGAAAACGAAGCATTCCGGTTCGACAATTCGCAGGCGCTCACGCGCAATACATTTGAACGCAGCGGTTACAGTTTTTCCGGCTGGGCTATGTCCGAATCCGATCTGCCCGTCTATCTGGACGGTGACGTCGTGCTGAACATCACCGCAACCGACGGCGCGGTTGTGGATCTGTATGCAGTCTGGAGTCCCCTCACCTTCATGATCGCGTATAATCTCAACGGCGCGTCCGGCAGTATTGCCAATTCTTATGTAACTATGGACGACAAAGCAATCACACTGCACGGGTATAACATCACCGAAACGCTCATTGACGATGAGACGTATAAGTTTGTCGGCTGGGCCTACACAAAATCCGACGCAGACAGCGGCTCGGTCGTCTACGCAAACAGGGGCTCTTTCTCTTTGAACAGCGACGTCCTGTCATCGGCGCAGGTCAATTGGGAAGCGGAAACGCCCGTCATTACGCTTTATGCCGTATGGGAAAGCGCGGACATCCGACTGATCGTTCCGGAAGGACAATCGACGGTCATTGACCGCGATAGGAACTACATCTACGGGTTAAAGCTCGGTATTACAAGAGCCGAATTGACTGAAGAATTCCTTGGTGTTCACGGAAACGGCAGATTGGAGATCATCTCTTCCGGCGCGATCGGCACCGGCACGGTCGTGCAGCTTATCGGCGTCGCCTCCAACAAGGTGCTGGAAACCTATGAAATCGTCATCTTCGGCGATCTCAACGGCGACGGCGTCATCAACTCGACCGACACAACGGACGCCCGCATGATGCGCGCAAGACTGAAGAGCGCCGTATTTGACAATCCGTACACGTTCGCGGCGGACGTCATCGAGGATAACAATATCAACTCCTCCGACGAAACAAGTATCCGAATGCTTGCGGCCAGGATTGCAACCATCGATCAGGCGACGCGCGAGATCACAAGACTCGACGCGTAAGGAAGTGCAGATGTGAAATTTCAGATCGATCACGATTATCATATCCATTCATTTCTGTCGGAATGCTCGCAGGACCCGATGCAGGATGCGGAGCATATCCTTCGCTATGCCGAAGAAAACGGATTAAAGGATATTTGTTTGACTGACCACAGCTGGGACGAATCGGTCTGCGGCGCGAGCGATTGGTATCGGCGTCAGTCGCTCGAACACATTCGCCGCGCGCTGCCGCTGCCGCAGTCGAAAACGGTACGTTTTCATTTCGGATGCGAGACGGATATGGATAAGCATCTGACGATCGGGATGTCCCCGCAGGCGCTGAACACGCTTGATTTTCTGATCGTGCCCACGACGCATCTTCACATGACGGGCTTTACCATCGATCCGCAGGACGACGCTGTCGAACGTCGGGCCGCGCTGTACATTCGCCGTTTTGAGGCGTTATTGGACGCGCCGTATCCGCAGAACAAGGTCGGGATCGCACATCTGACGTGCAGCTTGATCGCTCCGCGCGGAGAATATTTGCAGGTGATCGATCTCGTGCCGGACGCGGTATTCCGCACTCTGTTTACCAAAACAGCGCAGCGCGGATTCGGTGTGGAGTTGAATATGCCTGCGGTCTACGGTTCCGACAGAGAGCTTTCGTCGGCGCTTCGGCCGTATCGGATCGCAAAACAGTGCGGCTGCAAATTTTACCTCGGCAGCGACGCGCACCATCCGGAGGACTTTGAGGGCATACCGGCGCAGTTCCGCGCGCTCGCGGAGCTGCTCGATCTTCGGGAAAGCGATAAGTTCCGCCCGTTCGGATAAGCGAATAAAGACAAAATGACAGCCCCGCTCGGGGCTGTCAGATTATTGGCTCTTGAGAGACAATAAACCACCAGCTATGCTGGTGGAGAAAAACGCTTATAGCAAGAGAAGGCCTCCTATGATAGAATAGTGCCGGTTCGCCAACCGCACAACAATCAAAGGAGGCATCATCATGAAAGATG
>JAFSYP010000044.1 GCA_017449935.1 Clostridia bacterium | reverse complement strand
TGCTTGTGCTCGGCGCCCTTGTACACGCGAAGACGGGTGAGTGCCTTGCGGCCGATGGTGTTGTCGGGAAGCATACCCTTGACAGCCTTTTCGATCACGAATTCCGGACGGGTCTTCATGAGCGTGCCGTACTTGACTTCCTTCATGTGGCCGATATAGCCGGTGTGATGATAGTACTTCTTCTGCTCGAGCTTCTTGCCGGTCAGAACGACCTTCTCGGCGTTGATGATGATCACGCTGTCGCCGCAGTCGGCGTGGGGCGCGAACGTGGGCTTATGCTTGCCGCGCAGGAGCGTCGCCGCTTCCGCCGCAACCTTGCCGAGGGGCTTGCCGGCTGCATCCAGCACATACCACTTGCGGGTGATCTCTTCCGCTTTGGGCATATAAGTTGACATAGAACTTACCTCCGTAATTTTTTCGTGCTTCGTTACTATATCACAAGCCGTGCCGGTTGTCAACAATTTTTTTAAATTTAAAATAGATTCCTTTCAATTCCTTCGTTTTTCTCTTATATGCTCTGTTTTTCTTCAGGATGACTTTAAAAAATCATGGCAAAAAAAGAAACGGCAGGACCGGCCTGCCGGAAAAAGTCGTTATTTTTCAAAGGCGTTCAGCCACTCCTGCGCAATCAGCGCATGGCCGAACGCGGTGGGGTGCACGCCGTCGACCGTCCAGTGCGACGCGTCCGCGCGGTCGAGCGCAGCATCAAAGACGCTCTGCAGCGGAACGAACGTCAGGGCGAATCTGTCCGCCACCCGCTTCGCCGCGGCGGCGCGCAGACGGACCTCTCCGTAAAACACATCCCAACGGTCGTCCGTCGCCGGACCGTGCGTGACGAACGGCTCGAGGATCAGGATGCGGATATCGGGCAGCGCTGCGCGGATCTCCTCGATCAGCATCAAGTAAATGCGCTCGAATTTGTCCGCGTCGACGCCGTTGCGGTCGCCCAACTCATGCCAGACGTCGTTGACGCCGATCAGGATGCTCAGCACATCCGGGCGCAGATTGATGACGTCGCGCTTGATGCGCGCATACAGATCGACCACACGGTTGCCGCTGACGCCGCGGTTGACGAACCGATAGGCGTCCGGATGCGCAAGACCGAGCTTTGCGCTTACCAGCAGCGGGTACCCGAAGCCGAATTCCCCCCACAGCGCAGCGTCCGCGTTTCGGCCGACGTCGGTGATCGAATCGCCTTGAAACAATATCGTCTGCATTTCTCTCCGTCCTTTACCAAGAAACACTGATCCGGATCAGGTATCCCGAAAAGCGGGAAGCGCTGATCTTGACCTTGATATTCTGAAATCCATTTTTCTCCATCTCCGCTACGATAAAATCATGCAGATCCGTCTTGTTCACACGCAGGACATGCTCCACATAGGTGTAATCCTTCTGGTTGACATAGATGCGCTCCTGCTCGTGGATGATGCCGATCATATGCATAAAGTCGAGATACATCAAATACGACGTCTCGCCGCGGGAAGCCTGCTCGTAGCATTTTTTCAAAAAACAGCGAACGATGCCTTCCTTCAGGGAGAAGTAGATCTCGTTGAGATAGCGGTTCTCTTCGGAACGTTCTTCCTCGGGAGCCTGCGCGGATTTTTTTCTCAATTCGTCGGCAAACGACATCTGACCTTCACCTCATATTGCCGAATTTGATTCAACATATAGTATACAGCATCCGCACGCAAAAAGTCAATACCTTTGGGAAATTCGTTTGACAGAACCCGGGTAAGTATGATATAAAAATATAAATGATAAAAATTATCTGATCGGAGGCAAATAATGCCACTATTGTTTGTTAGGCAGGATATTACGAAAATACAGGCGGACGCTGTCGTCAACGCGGCCAATGAAACGCTGCTCGGCGGCGGTGGCGTGGACGGCGCCATCCATCGCGCGGCGGGACCGGAGCTTCTGAAGGAATGCAGAACGCTCGGCGGCTGCGCGGTCGGCGAAGCAAAACGCACGTCGGCTTACCGTCTGCCGTGCAGATACGTAATCCACACCGTCGGCCCCGTCTGGCACGGCGGAACGGCGGGAGAGCGCGAAAAGCTGGCGCTCTGCTACGCCAATTCCCTGCGGATCGCCGCGGATTCCGACTGTGAGAGCGTGGCGTTTCCGCTGATCTCCGCAGGCGCTTACGGCTATCCCGTACCGCAGGCCGTGCGTGTGGCGGTTGAAACGATCCGCGCCTTTTTACAGACGCACGAAATGACCGTCTATCTCGTGCTGTTTGACCGCAAGGCGGTCGACGCGACGCGAAGCCGGTTCGGAGACGTGGCGCAGTATATCGACGAACAGTACGTCGAGCAAACGCACAAGCTGTTTGATCGCGGCAGAAAAATGGGAAACCGGCCGTTTTGGAATAGGATAAAACCGCTTTTGAAGGAGCCGGACGATCTGCATGGAAACGCGGACGCTTACTATGACTATGACTACGACAGCGACAGTCAGATCGACAAGAATTACGATCTGGAGGATTACGATCTGTTTGAAGAAGCCTTGCCGGACGAGAAACCGGATCTCGGGCTTTGCGATGCGGACTCTCCGGACGAAGCGCCGCTTGTCGCGGCTGAACCGCGGGCGCCGCAGCCGACGCAGCTGTGGACGGTCGCCGAACGGTCGGACGCATCGCTCGAGGATCTGCTGCGCCAGCTCGACGAGAGCTTCGCGCAGATGCTGTTTCGCAAGATCGACGAACGCGGCATAACGGACGCGGCCTGCTACAAAAAGGCCAATATCGACCGAAAGCTCTTTTCCAAGATCCGCAGCAATCCGAATTACAAGCCAAGCAAATCGACGGCGCTGGCGTTCGCCGTCGCGCTCGAGCTGCCGCTGAACGAGACGCGCGAGCTGCTGCAGAAGGCGGGCTACGCGCTCTCGCACAGCCAGAAATTCGATCTTATCATAGAGTATTTCATCGCCAACGGCAGGTATGACGTGATGGAGATCAACGAAGCGCTGTTCGCGTTCGATCAGAATCTGCTCGGCGCGTAAATGTCGCTTACGAAGCGACCAAAACCGTTTTTGTTTCCTGTATACTGAAGGCACAAAACACAAAGGAGGAAACAAAAATGGAAATCAAGAAAACAAACAACGACCTGACGGAGCTGGTATTTATCCTGGATCGCAGCGGTTCGATGAGCGGCCTCGAAGCAGACACAATCGGCGGCTTCAACTCGATGGTGGAGAAGCAGAAGAAGGAAAGCGGCCGCGCATTGGTGTCCACGGTGCTGTTCAATCAGGAAAGCATGGTCGTGCATGACCGCAAGGACGTGCGGCAGATCGAACCGTTGACGGAGAAGACATACTGTGTCGGCGGCTGCACGGCGCTGCTGGACGCCGTCGGCGACGCGGTACACCACATCCGCAACGTTCATAAGTACATCCGTCCGGAGGACGTGCCGGCGCATACGATGTTCGTCATCACGACCGACGGCTTCGAGAACGCCAGCCGCCGCTACTCCGTCCAGCAGGTACGCACGCTGGTCAAAGCGCAGGAGCAGGCGGGCTGGGAGTTCCTGTTTCTCGGCGCGAACATCGACGCGGTGGAAACGGCAAAAAACATCGGTATCCGCGAGGAAAGAGCCGTCGACTACTGCTGCGACAGCAAGGGTACGGCGCTCAACTTCAGAGTTCTGGCAGACTGCGTCAGCAGCGTGCGCCGCGGAAAGGGCATCAGCGAGGACTGGTGTGACGCGATCTGCGCGGACTATGAAGAGCGCGGATAAATAATCAAAAAAATGGAGGATGCAGCGTGAAAAAAGCAATATCTGTCTTACTGGTCATTCTATTGTCAGCGGCTTTTCTACCCTTCGCCCATGCAAAAGAGGACGGCGTGACGATCGCGTCTGTATCCTTCCTGCCCCGAATCGTGCTGCCGGACAAGCCTGCCGCATGGCAGGAGAACGCGGCACAGATCCTGCGGGAATATCTTCAAAAACTGACCGGCTGTACGCAAACCGACGCGTACGGGCCGGTCAAGGTCTGTCTGGACGACGACGCAGTGCAGCCGCCCTCGCAGAAGGACGGCGCATACCGGATCGCCGTCCGGGGCGGCGATCTGTATATCAGCGGCGCGGGCAGGCGCGGCACGCTGTACGGCGTTTTCGGCTTTTTGCAGGACGTCTGCGGCGTGCGCTGGTACACGCCGGAGCTGGAAGTCGTCCCGCCGACGCCGGACGTTTGCGTCGCGGCAGAATATGCAGCCGAGTACACGCCGTATTTTGAATACAGCGAGACCGACTGGCGCACCGGCAAAAGCACGCTCTTTGCGACGGCGAACCGCATGAACGGATCTGCCTACCGCGGCGGCGTGCCGGACGAATGGGGCGGCTCGGTGTCCTACCTGTCCGCCTTCGCACACACGCTGACGTCGCAGTTCTGTTCGTCCGCGAGCTATTTTGACACGCATCCGGAGTATTTCGCGCTGCATGACGGCAAGCGCTCGCCGAAGCAGCTCTGTCTGACAAACCCGGACACGATCCGTATCGTGACGCAGGAGGTGCTCTCTCTGCTGCGCAGCACATACGATCCGGAAAAGGGCCTGCAGATCGTGTCGCTCACGCAAAACGACAACCACGATTTCTGCACCTGCGACGCGTGCGCAAAGCTCGACAAGGAAAACGGTTCCCATTCCGGCACGATAATCTCCTTTGCCAACGCGGTGGCGGACGCCGTACTGGACGCCGGTTACGCGGACGTCGCGATCGACACGTTCGCATATGAGTATACGCGCAAGCCGCCGACGCAGGTCGTCCCGCGGGAGAACGTGATCGTGCGGCTGTGCTCGATCGAATGCTGCTTCGGCCACACGATGGACGATCCCGCCTGTAAGGACAATGTATCGTTTATGGAGGATCTGCGCGACTGGTCGAAGATCTGCGGGCGCATCTACGTCTGGGACTACGGCACCAACTACGGCGAGACGTTCAACTTCTTCCCGAATCTCCACGTCCTGCAGCGCAATATGCAGATCTTATATGAGCATAACGTTCGCGGCGTATACGGCGAGGGCAACTACTACATCGACCGCTGCGACGGCGAGTTCGGCGATCTGCGCGGCTATCTGCAGTGCAGGCTCACCGCCGATCCGTATCTGGATTACGACGCGGAGATGAACGGCTTCCTCGCCGCGTACTACGGCGAAGGCTGGCAGGCCATCCGCGAATTCATTGATCTTTGCTGCGAAAAGGGCGTGACCAAACGGAAGCACGCGCACATTTTCCAGCGTGCCAAAGGCTCGCTGCCGGCTCTGACCGCCGGCGACGTGCGCCGCTGCGACGAGCTGTGGAAAACGGCGATCGCCGGCGCGCAGACCGACACGCAGAAGCAAAACGTCCTGCGCTCGCAGATCTGCTGGCGCTACTGGAAGGCGTCGAACGGCAAACAGGAGTTTTCGTTCTTGCGTCTGCCGTCGGAACGTATGCAGGCGCGCGACGCGTTGTATCAGGATATCGTGGCGTTCGGCAACGACTGTATCGGCGAGATGACGCGAAAGCGCGGACTTTCCGACTGCCCTGCGCTGCATCTGCTGCGCATCCCCTTCTGCTGGTCCACACTGTATGACAACGCGTTCTGGGATAAGATCAGCCCGTTCGTCGAGAAGATCTATCACACGCTCTGCAAATAAAGATTTGAGGTAAATGTATGCTTCGCAAACACGGTTTTCATTCGCTGCTCGTATGCTGTCTCACCCTGTGTCTGACGGTCTGTCCGTGTCCTGTGGCCGCCGCTGCCGCTTCGCCGCTTTGCATCACGGTCGCGGCAGACACGCATTTGCGGTGCGCGGCCGATCTGTCCGCCCCCTCCGCGCAATATACGGAGCATCTGCTCGACCCGCATACGTTTGGCTACGCGTCCACACAGGGCCAGATGGATCATGAGTCCGAGGCGATCCTCTGCGCCATGCTTGACGCGTTTGCCGCGTCCGACTCCCCTTTCCTTTTGATCGCGGGCGATCTGACCTGCGGCAGACGGGCGTCGCATCTGCGCATGGCGGAGCTGCTTCGCCGCGCGGAACAGGTCGGCGGCAAGCAGATCTTCGTTATCAACGGCAACCATGACTGTGCCGCCGAAAGCGGCGACAACAACATCTCCATGCAGGAATTCCGCGAGATCTATGCGCAGTTCGGCTATGACGAGGCGATCGCGCGAGACGCGGATTCCGCGTCCTATGCCGCGGATCTCGGCGAAACACACCGTCTTCTGGCGGTCGATTCCTGTATTTACGGCGAAGACGAGGGCGAGATCAGCGAATCCGTGTTACGCTTTATCCTTGAACAGACGGAAGCCGCCGTTCGGGACGGCAGAACGCCGATCGTTATGATGCACCACAGCATCCTGCCGCATTACGCGGCGCAGCCAATGATCGATAAATACCGCCGCTATGCCCGCCGGTTCGCCGACAGCGGCATCGGGATCGTGCTGACCGGACATATCCACGCGAACGACATCAGCTGCACGCGTTCCGACCGCGGCAATCTCCTGTATGATATTCAGACCGGCTCGCTCATCGCGTCGCCGAATACCTACCGCACGCTGACGTTCGGCGCGGACGGCGTGCAGGTGCGCAGCCGCTTCGTCACGCAGATCGACACGTCTGTGCTGCCCGCAACGCTCACCCCGACACAGAAAGCGATGCTCGCCGACGACTTCCCCGCCTATGCGCACGCATATTTTGAAAGCGGCGTCGGCAAATGGTTCAACCGCAATCTCGGCTCGGTCGACCGCATCGCGCGGTGGTTCAAGCTGCGCGATGGCACGGCAGCGTATAACGCGGCAAATCAGATCATGCAGAATCTCGGCGACGCGCTCGGACAGGATATTTACGGCGCAGAAGGCAGCATCGAATCGGCGCTCGCGCCGTTCGGCGTCGACGTCCCGGCGAGCCGCTTCCAAAAGCCGTATCAGGCCGCGGCCGCTGTGATGTACGGCTTCTTCCACGGCGACGAAGCGACGGTCAGCGGCGAAGAAAACGTGCGGCTTTTGCTGCGCTGTCTGGAAGGCGCGCTGCTGTCCGCCATGCAGAACGGCGTCGACGACGCTTCGCTCGGCAGTCTTATACGGAGCGTCACGGGCAAGGCTGCGGCGTTGTCCGCGTCCCGCCGTACAGACGCGCTGCGCGATACGGCGGAAAGGATGGCGCTCGCGCTCGTGCAGACGGCGGCGAACGGATTTACAGACGATTACAGCGCCCCGTCCGATCTGGACGAGACGCTGCGGTTTCAGGAAAACAGCGGCACAGCCGCTACGCATATTACGGCGCAGATCTTTCGTCTGCTCCTGTTGTTTTTAAAGCATCTGATCTACGGCTGAGACGCCTGCAAAGCGCGTCAAAGTCTGGCCACGCCGCTCTTTCTGGCGGCTTCGGCGACGGCCTTTGCCACGGCGGGGCCGACTCTCGGATCGAACGCCTTGGGGATGATGTATTCCTCGCAAAGCTCTTCGTCGGAAATCAGACCCGACAGCGCCTCGGCGGCCGCCATCTTCATTTCCTCGTTGATGTCGCTCGCACGCACATCGAACGTGCCGCGAAACACGCCGGGGAACGCAAGCACGTTGTTGATCTGGTTGGGATAGTCGCTGCGGCCGGTAGAGATCACGCGCGCGCCGCCTGCCTTGGCGTCCTCGGGGAAGATCTCCGGAACGGGGTTCGCGCAGGCAAAAACGATCGCGTCGCGGTTCATGGTCTTGACCATATCGACGGAGAGCGTGCCGGGAGCGGAAACGCCGATGAACACGTCCGCGCCCTTGATAACGTCGGCAAGCAGACCTTTTTCGCCGCTGAGATTGGTGACCTCCGCCATCTCTTCCTTGATCCAGTTCAGCCCTTCGCGGCCTTTATAAATCGCGCCCTTGCGGTCGGTCATGATGATGTTTTTAAAGCCTGCGGAAAGCAGGAGCTTCGTGATGGAGATCGCCGCGGCGCCGGCGCCGGACGTCACGATCTTGACGTCCTCTTTCTTTTTGCCTACGACCTTCAGCGCGTTTGTAAGACCGGCGAGCGTGATGATCGCGGTGCCGTGCTGGTCGTCGTGGAAAATGGGGATGTCGCACTTTTCCTTGAGCTTGCGCTCGATCTCGAAGCAGCGCGGCGCGGAAATATCCTCCAGATTGATGCCGCCGAAGGAGCCGGAAATGAGATAGACCGCGTTGACGAACTCGTCCACGTCCTTGCTCTTGACGCAGAGCGGGAACGCGTCGACGCCGCCGAACGCCTTGAACAGAACGCACTTGCCCTCCATGACGGGCATACCGGCCTCCGGCCCGATGTCGCCCAGGCCGAGCACCGCGGTGCCGTCGGTGATGACGGCGCAGAGATTGTGCCTTCTGGTCAGATCATAGCTCTTGTCGATGTCCTTCTGGATCTCCAGACACGGCTGCGCCACGCCGGGCGTGTACGCGAGAGAAAGATCCTCTTTGGAATTGACGGGAACGGTCGCGATCACTTCGATCTTGCCTTTCCATTCCTCGTGCAGACGTAATGATTCTTTTGCGTAATCCATGCTTATGCCTCCTCAAACGGGAATTTGTAATCCAGCGCGAACCTGTCTCGGAGCGCGATAAATTCCTTCTGGATGGTCTCGCCCACGGGAACGCCCTTGTCCTTGCGGTCCTGCCATGCGAGCCACTCTTTTTCGCCGGCGGTGTAGATACGCTCGGCGCCGGGCGCCTTTTCGGAGTCGCGAAGGCCGCGGCAGATGTCGCCGGCCGTCTTTTTGAAAACGTCCACGCCCATGAAGAATTCGGGATTGATGACAAAGAAGAAGTGGCCGAGACGGTAAAACGCGTTCTTGCCGTCCGCGTCCTTGCCGCTGAGCGCCTTCATAAACGGGCCGCCCGCAAGCGCGGCGGAGAGGATCTCGACGATCGTGGTGAAGCCGTAGCCCTTATAGCCGCCGGTCGCTTCGCCGATGCCGCCGATGGACAGCAGCGCACAGTTGCCCGCGCGCATCTGACGAAGGATCTCGCCGGAATCGGTCATCGTGCCGCCGTCCTTGGTGACCACGAGGCCGGCAGGCGTTTCTTTTCCGCTGCGCTCGTAGAACTCGATCTTGCCGTTCTGCACGATGCTGGTCGCGCAGTCGAAATTAAAGGGGAACTCCTCGTCTGTGGGCATCGTGAACGTCAGTGGATTGGTGCCCATCATCGGTTCGACGCCCCATGTGGGCGCGACGGAGGGACGCGCGTTCGTGCCGGTAATGCCGATCATGCCGGCCTTTTCCGCCATGGTCGTCCAGTAACCGGCGATGCCGTAATGCGTGGAATTGTAGATTGCGCCGCCCGCCATACCGTACTGCTTCGCTTTTTCGATCAGCATTTCCATCATGCGGTAGCTGGCGACCATGCCCATACCGTTGTTGGCGTTCATGACCACGGTCGTGGGCGTCTCTTTGACGACGTCGAGCTTCGTCACGGGAAGAAGCGTACCGTTGTCAATACGATCAAGATAGATCGGCTTGAAGCGGTTGCAGCCGTGGCTCTCGATGCCTCTGCGGTCGGATTCCAACAGAACATCCGCGCATATCTTTGCATCTTCTTCCGGCACGCCGTACGCTTTGAATACGTCGATCATGAATGAATTGATCATTTCCCACGGAACATAAGGTCTGGTTTCCATAATAAATACCCTCCTGGTCATTTTTTCGCTCTGTTTTTCGATCCTGTCGAAAGCACACATGTATTCTATCACAACTGCGCCGTAATGTCAAAGGAAAAATGGTTCTGTTCCGGATTTGACACGCGCCGCGTCTTGTGTTATCCTGTAACCGGATCGAACGAAAAGGAGATAAAAGGATATGCTGCTGTCTGCACAAAAAGAATGGGTGATCGATACGGCTTGTCCGACGCTTTCCTGCCATGCTTCAACCGTTCTGCCGCTTGAGAACGGCGAGGTGCTCGCCGCGTGGTTCGGCGGGGACGCAGAAGGCGCGGACAACGTCGATATTTATATCGCGCGCCGCGTCGGCGCGGTGTGGTATCCGCCGAAGCGAATCTCGGCCAACGACGCGCTGCCGCACTGGAATCCGGTCCTGTTCCGCGCAGCGGACGGCAGCGTGATCCTCTTTTTCAAAGTGGGCAAAAAAATCGCACACTGGCAGACATGGTTCGTCCGCTCGTTCGATCTCGGCGCGACATGGTCCCGTCCGGCCGAGCTGTCGCCGGGCGATACATCCGGCGGCAGAGGGCCGGTCAAAAACAAACCCATTCGTCTTGAGGACGGTACGATCCTCGCGCCCGCCTCGTCCGAGCAGCCGGATTGGCTGGCGTTCATCGACCTTTCGCACGACGACGGAAAGACATGGGAAAAGCAGCCGGTGATCCCGGCGCCGCGTCTGAAAAGCGGGCGGCAGATCGCCATGATCCAGCCGACGCTATGGCAGTCTGCACCGCAGCAGGTCCACGCGCTGCTGCGCACCAATAAGGGCCGCGTCTGGCGCAGCGACTCTGCCGACGGCGGCAAAAGCTGGTGCGAAGCGTACCCCACCGCGCTGAAGAATCCGAACAGCGGCATCGATCTCGACCGTCTGCCGGACGGCAGGCTGTTCCTGGCGTACAATCCCTGTCCGCGCAGCTGGGGCGAACGCGCGCCGCTGGTGCTGAGCGTATCCGAAGACAACGGCGAAAGCTGGCGCGAGCTCGTGACGCTCGAACGGCGCAAGATGCCGGATGATGAATATTCGTATCCCGCCGTTGTCGCGGACGGGAATACGCTGCACATTACCTACACATGGATGCGCCGCAAGATCGTCTACTGGCGTATCGAGATCGACGCGTAAAATATGCTTTTCGGAGCATCGGAGAAAGTACAGGAGGAATTACATAATGGATTACCCACGCAGCGTAAAATACGACAATGCGGAATTGATGGCAAAGATCATGGGTCCAAATCCGCTCAAGCTCCTGGAGGAGCTGCTGACAGGTCATCGTATCCCCGACGGCGCGACGGTCTGCGACCTCGGCAGCGGACAGGGTCTGACCAGCGTTTTTTTGGTGAAAGAATACGGCTTCCGCGTTTTCGCCGCCGACCTTTGGAGCGACCCGCAGGAGAACCGCGAATTCTTCCGGAAGATGGGACTTTCGGAAACGCAGATCGTCCCCGTCAAGGCCGACGCGCAGGCGATGCCATTTGAGAAATCGTTCTTTGACGCCGTCGTTTCGACCGATTCCTACAACTATTTCGGACGCGACCCCGACTATCTTGACGAAAAGCTCCTGCCGTTTGTGAAAACGGGCGGGTATATCTACATCACGGTGCCCGGAATGAAGCGGGACTGCCACGACGATCTGCCGCCGGAGCTGCTGCTGTCCTGGACGCCCGAACAGCTCGACTATCTGCACGACGCCGTATACTGGCAAGGGATCGTCGGCCGATGCAAAAGCGCGGACGTGCTGGACGTTTCGGAGATGGCGTCGAACGAAGAGGTCTGGGCGGACTGGCTGCGTCAGGAGAACGAATATGCCGTCGGCGACCGTAAGGCTATGGAGGCAGGCGGCGGAAAGTATCTGAATTTCATCAAGATCGTTCTGAGAAAGAAATAAAATGAGGGCTGTCAAAAGGCAGCCCCTTAGCTTATACTGTTATCTGTTGTTGTAAAAGATCATCCTTTGCGCACTCCGCCCCTGACGGCGCCGATGATCCAGCAGATCACGAACGCCAGGATATCGACTGTGACGATCGTGGACCCCACCGGCGTGTCGATCAAGATCGACGCGAGGATACCCAGCGCCGAGGTCAGCACCGAATACACGGCCGCGAAGACCGTGACCGAACGGAAGCTCTTGAACAGCCGCATCGCGGACAGTGCGGGGAAGATCACCAGCGCGGAGATCAAAAGCGAGCCGACAAGGTTCATGGCAAGCACGATGATGACCGCGATGACGACGGCGATCAGCAGATTGTACGCGGCGGCCTTTGTGCCGGTCGCCTGCGCGAACGCCTCGTCGAAGGTGACGGAAAAGATCTTGTTGTAGAACAGAACGAAGATCAGCAGCACCAGCACCGACAGCACGGCGCAGATCCACACGTCGGTCTTGGCCAGCGTGAGGATCGACGTAGAGCCGAACAGCGTGGAACAGACGTCGCCGGACACGTTGCTGGACCGGGCGAACAGATTCATCAGCATATAGCCGATAGCGAGCGCGCCGACGGAGATCATCGCGACGGCGGCGTCTCCCTTGATCTTGGCGCGCTGTCCCGTGCGCAGCAGCAGGATGGCGCTGAGGATCGTGATGGCAAGCATCAGCGGCATATCGTTTGTCAGGCGGAGCACGGACGCGACCGCCATGGCGCCGAACGCAACGTGCGACAGCCCGTCGCCGATGAAGGAAAAGCGCTTGAGTACCAGCGTGATACCCAGCAGCGACGAACACAGCGCGATCAGCACGCCGACGATCAGCGCATAGCGCACGAAGGGATAGCCGAAATACATGGACAGTTTGTCAAAAAGTGCGGTCATTGTGCTTCCCCCTCCCTGTCGAATGTATGCGCGGCGTCGCTTTTCAAATATGCCTGCTTTGTGCCGAAAAACACTTTGCTGCCGATGTGCAGGATATGGTCGGCGTACCGGATGGCGGCGTCCAGATCGTGCGAGATCATGATGACGGTGATACCGTCCTGCTTGTTGAGCGCGTCGATGAGCGAATACATTTCCGCCGTAACGCGCGGATCAAGACCGGAAACCGGCTCGTCCAGAAGCAGGATCTTTCGCGTGGCGCACAGCGCGCGTGCCAAAAGAACGCGCTGCTGCTGACCGCCCGACAGCTCGCGGTAACACCGGCGGGCAAGCGCGTCGAGCCCCATCTTGTGGATGTTCTCACGCGCGAGCTGCTTTTCCGCTTTTGAGTAAAACGGGCGAAGCCCCTGCCGTCCCTGACAGCCGGAGAGCACGATCTCCCAAACGGATGCGGGAAAATCGCGCTGCACGAGCGTCTGCTGCGGCAGATAGCCGATCTCGTTGCGCTGCAGCCCGTCGCCGGTCAACACTTTGCCGTGCATCGGCGCCTGCAGACCGAGGATCGTGCGCATCAGCGTACTTTTGCCGGAGCCGTTCTCGCCCACGATACACAGGTATTCTCCGGCGTTGACTTCAAAGTTCAGGCCCGTGACGATCTCGTGCCCGTCATAGCCGAGCGTCAGGTCCTGACAGATCAATTGTGCCATATCTATCGGTTCTCCTTGAAAGTTATGGTAACGCCGCACAATTGAGGTGTGCGCCGCGATTTGTGCGGCGTTGCCTTATATTGAATCTACCGTTTTCTGCTTCCGAACGGACGGTCACGACGAATCCCCGGCGGACTGCATACAGTTGCCGCATACGCCGTGCAGCACCGTGCTGGAACGATCGACACGGAAGTCGGCGTTTTCCGCGACCTGCTCGATGAGCCGATCCGTACCCGGAACGTCCATATGAAACGTCTTGCCGCAGCGGCTGCACGCCAGATGCAGATGCATCCGACAGCTCTCCGCCTGCGTATAGCGGTAAAGGATCTCGCGGCTGTTGTCCTGCTGCGTGCGGCAGATGACGCCCTGCGAGACCAGCTCGCCGAGATTGCGGTATACGGCGCTCAGACTGATGCGTTCCGGCTCGAGCGCCGAGGCGATCTGAACGGCGGAAAAGCTCTCGTCGGGATGCTCGCTCAGGAATAAGGCAAGCGCCTTTCGCTGCCTGGTGGAATACTTAGCCATCGCTGTCCCTCTCAATTTGCGAATTATTCGCAAATCAGTATAGCACCGCGGGCGACCGTTGTCAATACCGAAAGTCGGTGTTCTTTCCAGACGGGTCCCGCGCGCCCGATCTTTCCGCATAACCGATAAAGGAGCGATACGATCATGAAAAAAGTTTTGTCCCTGATCCTGTGCGTGGTCATCCTCTGCGGTACCTTGCTCACTGCACCGGCTGCGGACGGGAGCTGCAGCTGCGGGTTTTCTCCGATCATTTACGTCGGCCCGCTCGGCTGTACGTCCGTCGTCCGGGACGCCGGAACGGAAAACGAACAGGTATTATGGAAAACCGACACAAAGTTTCTGCTCGCCAATCTCAAAGCTGTTCTGCCGAAAATCGGAAAAGCGATTCTGCTGCGCAATTCGGATCTTCTCGCAGGCGCGATCGTGGATTACGTTTACGCCTGTTTCGGAGACCTTGCGCTGGATGCGGACGGCAACTCCAAAGCGAACGTCACAACGCCCGATCTGAACGTGCCGCAAGGCGATCGGCACAGTCCCGACAGCGACTACTACTTTGACTATGACTTCCGGCTCGATCCTTATGACGACGCGGACAGACTGCATACGTTCATCGCGCAGGTGAAAAGTCTGACCGGCCACAACAGCGTGAAGCTGAAGTGCTCGAGCATGGGCGGCGCGGTCCTCTCCGCGTATCTGGACAAATACGGCCATGACGGGATCGACGTCATCATCTGCCGCTGCTGTCCGCTTCTGGGCACTGCGGTCGCCGGCGAAGCGTTCTGCGGAAAAATCGAACTCAATCCCACGGCGCTCGCCCGCTACGGAGAGGACGTCGTGCCCTTCCTCGAAGCCGGGTTTGCCGACGATCTGCTGGAAGGATCGCTCTACGCGCTCGTCGACGTGCTCAAGGGCGCCGGCATTCTGGACGCCGTTTGCGCGCTCGGGGAAAAAGTCATCCGGGACGTCGGGGATACGGTTTTCCGCGACGCGCTGATCCCGATCTTCGGTACGCTTCCCGGTCTGTGGGCGCTGGTCCCCGACGAATACTTTGACGAAGCCGTCAGCTTTATGCAAGTGCCGTCGGAAGGCGGACTGCACGACAAGATCTTTGCGTACAGAAACGCGATGGCCCATATTGAAGAGAATCTCAAAGAAGCAAAAAGAGACGGCGTAAACGTCTGCCTGATCTGCGGATATAACGTGCAGAGGACGCCCCTCGTCACGCTTTGGCGCTCCACATCCGACGGGACCGTCGACACCAAATATGCATCGCTCGGCGCGACCTGCGGCAACGTGAAAGAGCCGCTGGACGACGCGTATATCAACGCCCTGCAAAACAAGACATATCTTTCTCCCGACCGTATGATCGACGCGTCAACGTGCGCGCTTGCGGATTGTACATGGTTTGTCCGCGACTGGCTGCACTGCAACGGAAACGCGGGCATTGACGAACTGTTCCATCTTGTCATGACGAGCGGCGAAGTCAGCGTGCGGTCGTTTGAACGGTTTCCCCAGTTTTTGGAGGCGGATGACGACGCGGATACGGTCAGACCGGTTACAGGCGCGCCCAACGCTTTTGAGAGGCTGAGAATCAGTCCGTCCTATCTGAATCTCATCCGGTTTCTGTTTTCGATCCTCAAGCGGGTGACGGCATAACGCCGACTAAAAGCAGCAACAAAAACCGACACATCAGGCGGAAGGCACTTTGCGCTTACGCTCTTTTGTGTCGGTTTCGTTTTCAGTCAGTGAGACGGGTCGCCGTTCAGACAGGTTCGATACGTACAGAGAAGTCGATATGGCTGTCGTCCCATTTGCGTTCCGGCTCGACCTTCTCGAAATAGCCGCGGCTGCCGCCGATGTCCATGCCGCAGTCGAGATAGACGTGCGTGTTTGCTTCGGGGACAAGCTCGTCGTCGTGCAGCGTATCCTCCAGCAGATGCGGCGGGCAGTGCGTCGCGCCGAAGATGAACGGCCTTTCGCCGATAAAACGCAGACCGCTCCCCTCCCCGTTCAGTACGGCGCCGCGGCGCGTGCCGAAGTGCGCGCCGTTTTCGATCGGGCGGATATAATGCACAAAGTTATCTGTGACGGTCGTGTCAAACCCGCCGATCCGGCACGCCTTATGCCGGTCGGGATAGGCTTCGAGCGGTCCGAAGCCGTAATACCGCATCCGTTCATGCTCCGGCAGCATCGTCAGCGCGAACGCCAGACGCGGCAGACGCGGCGCCAACTCACGCTTATCCAGCACGAAACGCACCGTGACCGCGCCGTCGCCGGTGAAAACGAAACGGATCTCGCCGCGCAGAACCGGTACGACGCTCGCACCCCCGAGCGCAACGGCGCAAACGACATGCACCGCATTGTCCTCTGTCGTGACGACACAGGAATAAGTCTGCTGCGTCGCGCATTCCATCGACGCGCTGCGGCACTCGGCAGCGTTTTCACCGCGGTTGTAGCCGTGCGCTTTCCACAGTTCGATCCGGCTCGGCTCGGCAAGGATCGCTTTGCCGCGCCGCAGGATCTGATCGATGCGCCCGAACGCCGTATCGAAACGGTAGACCGTCTCGCCCGCTTCGACCGTGAGATACCGCCCTTCGCGCCGTGTCGCAGGCAAAGGCAGCGCGGGCGCCGTTCTCTCCGGGGCTTTTTGAAGCAGGATCTGGGAAAAGCCCAACTCGAATCCCTCGCTCGCCCAATCGGTTTGCAACGCGGTGCGGATGAACAGCGTCAGGAAGCACTCGCCGTCCGGCAGGTCGGGCAGCGAAAAGTCGACCGCCTGCTTCGTGCGCGGCGCGATTGACAGCACGGGCAGGACGCCCGAAGCGATCGCTTCGCCCTCGCATTCCACGCGCCAGTCGATGCGCGTATCAGACAGGTCGGTGAAGAAACGGCGGTTCTCGATATACAGCACGCCGTCCTCGAGCGTCGCACGGAAGGGCGCGTACGCCTGTTTCATATCATAGTAGCCGGGACGCGGCGTCCTGTCCGGAAACACCATCCCGTCGAGACAGCAGATGCGGTCGTTCGGCCAGTCGCCGAAATCGCCGCCGTAACGGTACCCTTTGCCGCCGTCCGGCTTCGTCACCTCGATCGCATGATCGCAGAACTCCCAAACACAGGCGCCGAACAGCGCGTCATATTTGTCCACCAGATCCACATGCGCGTGGATGTCGCCGGTAGACATGGAGCAGACGTATTCACAGAAAAAGAACGGCTTTTTGGGGCGGTTGTTCAGATATTCCTCGGTGTATTCCGGCCCCGCATACATCCGGCTCTCCACGTCCGAAATGTCGACGAAGCATTCGCCGACAGGTACGGCCTTGAACTCAAGGTGCGCGTTTTCATAATGGACGAGCGCTTTCGGATCGCGGGACTTGATGTAACGGCGCATGGCGCGGTGATTCCTGCCGCAGCCGCTTTCGTTGCCCAGCGACCACAGCACGACGCAGCCGTGGTTTTTGTCGCGCTCAAAGAGCCGCTTCGCACGGTCGACGTACGCTTCCTCCCATTCGTCCGCGGTGGACAGCAGCGACCAGCGCATCCAGTCCCATGTATCGCGGTACTCAAAACCCATCCCGTGCGTTTCGATGTCCGCTTCGTCCACGAGCATGAAGCCCATCGCTTCCGCCATCTCCACAAAACGCGGATCGTTCGGATAGTGCGAAGTGCGGATGCAGTTGACCGAAGCCTGCCGCAGCAGGACAAGGTCGCGGCCCATGTCCGCGACAGATACCGCATATCCCGTCTTCGGATTGGCGTCGTGGCGGTTGACGCCGTACGCCTTGACTTTGACGCCGTTGAGACAGATCACCGCGTCCTTGACGTCGATGCGGCGCAGCGCGACCTGAAACGGGATCACCTCATCGCCGACCGTCACGAGCAGCGTATATGTATACGGGACTTCGCAGTTCCAGAGGATCGGGTCCGGCAGCGACAGACTGCCTCGGCCGTCCGTCAGTTCGCCGCAGGCAGCGGCAATACCTGTCCTGTCCAGCAGCGTAAAGCTGCCGCAGACGGCCGTGTCCGCTTCGAGCGTCAGGACTGCTTCGTCGAACGTCGGTGAAACATCCTGACGGATATACAGATCGCGCAGATGTTCCTTCGCGCGGCACAGCAGATAAACCTCGCGGAAGATGCCGGACAGACGGAAATAGTCCTGATCCTCCAGATAGCTGCCGTCGCACCATTTGACGACGAGCACGTCCAGCACGTTTTCACCCGCACGCAGGAGCTGTGTGACATTCAGCTCGCTCGTGCAGTGGCTGACCTGGCTGTACCCGCAGAAAGCGCCGTTGACATAAAGATAAAAGCAGGAGCTGACGCCCTCGAAGTTTATGTATATCTCGTCCCGCAGCTGCGCTTCGTCCAGCGTCACGGTACGCCGGTAATGACCGCACGGATTCTCCTGCGGCACATGCGGCGGATCGAGCGGGAACGGATATTTGAGATTGGAGTACAGCGGCGGATCATAGCCCGCGCGCTGTGTGACCTGCCAGCACAGCGGCACGGTCATCGTCTCGGGCAAAGACTCCGCAGGGAACGCTTCGTCCAGGTCCTCGAAGGACGCGTAAAAGCGGAAATCCCATTCGCCGCAGAGATCGTAAAAATACGCGGACTGCGCTCTGTCCATCGTCTTTGCCGTGTCCTCGTCCGCAAACGGGATATAGTATGCGCGCGGCGCTTCGCAGCCGACGTGCAGCGATTCGAGTTCCTTATGATAGGGATGCGGCTTCATCCGGTTTTCCTCCTTGTATTTCATAACGCATTTCGGGAAACTGCCCGAAAAGATGCGCGTGATCGTTCAGCTCGTGCAACCGCACGTCAAATCCCCACGGGCCGGTGCCCGCTTCGTAAAACGACAGACGCGTCACGCTCGTATTGGCAAAATCCGGATCGAACCTCTGCGGCTCGACCGAGAGCGCCTGCATCAGAAAGATCGTATTGAACATCCCGTGCGCTACGACCATGACGCGTTCGCCGGAATGAAATCGGTCTTTGAAATACGCAAGCGCGCGTCCGGCACGTTCGACGTTATATGCAGCGTCCGTCTGTTCGTCATTGGGCAGCACGGTCTGCGTCTGCGTCCATTCCTCGGCAAATCCCGCCGAAGGACAGAGCTTGCGAAGCTCTGTGAGAGGCTGTCCGCAGTAATCCTCGCGTATATTACACTCGGTCAGAAGCGGCAGGATCTCCACGCGGTGCGCGCCGTTTTCCGGCTGCGCCGCCGCAACAGCCGACGCCGTCTGCACCGCCCGACGAAGTCCGCTCGAAAAAAGCGCGTCCAGCGGGTAAGCCTGAAAGCGTTCTGCCAGAAGCGCCGCCTGCCGTCGGCCGTTTTCGCTCAGGACCGCGTCCTGTCTGTCCGCCGTGCCGTCGCCGGAAACGACGCCGGCGTTGCCGCGGCTTTGTCCGTGACGCACAAGCAGCAGCTCAAAAAGAAGTTTCGGAGTCGTCATAGTGCCTCCTTATGTATAGATCGAATCCAGTATCTCGATCGCGTGCGCGATCGCGCCGTCGTTGTTGGAGCGCACGACATGCGTCGCCGCCGCGAGTGCTTCGGGCGAAGCGTTGCAGGGCACAAACGCGCCGGCCGCGGCACGCAGCATTTCGACGTCGTTGTACCCGTCCCCCGCCGCATACACGCGCGTGTGCGGCACGAGCAGAAGATCCGCCAGCCTCAAAAGACCGCTCCCTTTGTCCACGCCCCTTTTCAGCACCTCGACGAACGTGCCGCGCGTCGGCAGAAAAGACGGATCGTCGACGCCGCGCAGATATGCCTGCACGTCGCCGCTTCGTCCCGGCGGGCAGCCGAGCATCACCTTCGCCCACGGACGCGGCACGTCCGCGGGATCGTCCACAACGGTATAGGGAATGCCCTGGTTCGTGAAATGCCGCTCGGTGTCGGGTGAAATGTGGATGGCATACGTTTCGTCAAAGGGATACATTTCCACGGAAACGTCCGGGAACGCTTCGCAGAGCGCGTGCACGAACGGCACGCCCTCGTCGCCGATCCCATACAGGAAAGCGACGGACTTCGACGCGAAATCATAAGCCATAGCGCCGTTCGACAGCAGCGCCGGCGCATTGAACAGGTCGGTGTGCGCGTAGCGCCGCAGGCCCTGATATGTTCTGCCTGTGCTGGCGGTGAAAAAGCCGCCGTTCGCCGTAAAATACCGGATCGCGTCCAGAACGCTTTTGGGCGTTTCGCCGCGGTCATCGTTCAGCGTGCCGTCGAAATCGGTCGCCAGCAGCACTTTGTCAAACTTCGCCATCGGAGCCTTCCTCGATCTGTTCCTTCGTAAAGTGGAACACGTACCGTCCGTGCTTTTCTGTGGAGCGGCCGTATTCGATCGCCTTTTTCGGGCAGCGGTGGATGCACGCCAGACACTGCTGACAGTCGTCGTTCCAGAACGGCATATCCTCGGCGACAAGTATGTTCTGCGTCGGACAGACCTTGGCGCACAGACCGCAGCCGGTGCAGTCGTACGACGAACGGAAGGGCTTGGACGAACGGGCGTATTTGTTGAACAGACGCCCACCGATAAACGTCTTGACAAACGGAAATCTGCCGACCTGCACATCCGTGCAGCCGCTTTCCCGCGCGTTGATCGCCGCCGAGATCTCCCGCAGCCGCACGTTCGCCGCGCGCACTTTTGCGAGCGCCGCGTCGTCGTCCTCGACCTTATAGGCGACGATGTAGTTGTCGGGCATGATAAGCGACCAGACGCCGTCAAGCGGCATGCGTGCGCGCAGAATGCGCATCGCGTAGCCTGCCTGCGCGCCGCAGGTGCAGACCGCATAGCAATACGCGCCGTGTTCGATGCTCACGTCCTTCAGAAAATCCGACACCATCTGCGGCAGGCTCCACGCGTAGATCGGGAATACCAGACCGAACACGTCATTCTTGCCGACGCTGACCGGCCGCATCGTCTGCTTGGTGATGCGCGTCACACGGTCGTTCGTCTGCTGCGCAAGCGTTTTGGCAGCCCATTCGGAATTGCCGGTTCCGGAGAAATAATAAATCATACGGATCACGTCCTTTAAAGCAGTGTACCATATCCCGCCGGGAATTACAACTAAATTCTATTCCTGTGCCGCACACAAAAACCGCGCTTCCGCGTCCGGCAGGATGCAGCGCTGCTGCGCGTGCAGCATATTCGCGCGCAAACGGTCGCTGTCGAGCAGGCGGCAGATATAGGACACGCCGTCCGCCGTGCTCTGCGCGTGAAAAGCGACGCCGTGCGAATCGAGAAAATCGGCGTTCTTTCGCGTGCGCGGGACGGCGGAATGCAGAAGCGCCAGCGGCTTTTCCTGCCGCGCCGCCGCGCAGACGAACGGAGAAAAAGCCGGCGTGAAGACGGCGTCCGCCGCGCCAAGTCCCAAAGAGAAGGCGCTTTTCGCTTCCGATACGAACACGTTGCGGTTTTCGGAAAACGCGCTCATCCAGCTTTTTCGGCGTACCGCGCCGCCGCCCAACAGCAGGATCTGCGCTTCACGGCAGAACGTCTGTACGGACGAAACGAAGCTCTTGAGCACGCCGAGACTGAGCGTGTCGCCGACGACGAGAAAAACGGGTCTGTCCTCCCGAAGACCGAGCGACGTGCAGCTTTGGCCGCGGCTGCCGACGCTTCGCAGCGACGAGGACAGCGGTACGCCGCAAACGCGCACCGAGGCGTCCCGTACGCCGTGCGTGATGAAATCGAACGAAAGGTCCTCATGCGCGATCAGGCAGCGCGTCACGCCCGTCGGCGGGAACTTGTGCGCGCAGAAAAAGTCGGGCGCCAGAAAGACCGTCCGCAGCGGCAGACCGCTGCGCGGCAGTACGGCGCTCTCGGCGCATAAAAGCGTGTCGAACGAGCCTGTCCGGACACGTTCGCGCAGCTTTGCGGCGGATTCCCACGCATACAGCGTGCAGCGGTGCCCGTGCGCTTCCAGCAGTTCTTTCGCCGCACGCAGAGCGTCCGACCGCAGTTTGCAGGGCATCAGAATATTCATGCAGATCACCGAAATGTAGTATATGAAAAAGGAAATGCAGTATACAAAACCGGCATTTTACTACACGACGGCGTGCAAAAAGCGATAATAGATCCGCTGCGGCAGGTTCCATTTTTGCAGACATACCGCGCACACGGCGCGCACGTACGCGTCCATCTGCGCGCGATGCTGCGCGGTCATCGGATGATCGCTGAACTGCGCTTCCAAGCAGAGCTTTCGCGCTTCTTTCTCTGTACGGACAGACGCCGGACAGATGCGCAGGAGCGCGCAGGCATAGGCATAGCGCCGCAGGATGCTCTCACGATGATCGGGAACGTCCAGACTGCGGAGCTTTCGCCGAAGTCGAAGCCGCTGTACCGCGATCCACAGCGCGATCGCAGCGATCGGCAGCAGAAAAAGAATCCACAGGCCGCGCGACTGTCCTTGGGCCGCTGTCGACGCGTCCGAAGGCGACGTATCGGGAACGGCCGTCGGCGCTTCGACCGGTTTTTTGGTACGCGGCCGCGTCGCGGAATCTTCGGGCACTTCTCCGTTCTCCTGTTCGGAATCGGTATAGCCGGGCGTCACCTCGAACGGCACGAAGCCCACGCCGTCCAGATAGTATTCCGCCCACGCATGGGCGCAGCTCTCGGTCAGGGTGACCGTCTCGCCATCCTGCGCCTTGGCCGCGTCCTTCTCCGACATATAATACCCCTCTACATACCGCGCAGGCACGCCGCAGTAACGCAGCAGCAGCACGGCCGCGGTGGCATAATGGACGCTGTATCCGCGCTTGTCCTTCAGTAAAGCGGACAGAAAATCCGTCCGAACGGCCGTCTGCGCCGATTCGTCATAGGTCAGCGTATTGCGCAGGAATTTACGGATCGCACGCAGAGCGTCCGCCTTCGAGCGGACTTTCGGCGCGCCGAACGATCCGGCGATCGCCTCGAACGCTTCGTCCGTCAGCGACAGATCCACATTCTGCGCATATGCGGCGAGCGAGCCTTCCATGCGCGAAAGCTCGGAATCACTTTTTTCGGCGGCGATCCGCTGCGCCGCTTCGAGCAGCGTATCCGGGTCCGTCGGGATGCAGGCGAACGTTTGCGCCTTGGCCGGGATCTGCGCGTCTCCGATCAGCGTTTCGTCGAACGGCAGCTTCCCGCCCGCGCCGTACGGCAGATAGCCGTGCGCACGGCACGCGGACACGTTCTGCACCGTCACCTGCTGCGGCTTGAGCTTTTTCTGCTGCGTCGTCAGAACGGAATACACGGCGCTCTGTCCGTAAAAGCCGTTGGCGTGCATCCACGCGAACAGCTCGCCGTATTCCGCGCGCGTCGCGGCGGACAGCGGCGCCCAGCGCGTCCCGGTATATGTTTCATAGATCGCGCCGCGCAGATACTGGCTCTGCGGCTTCTCCATCGTCACACGCAGCGCCGGCGCGTCGCTCTTTTTCCATTCGCCCGCTTTTTTCAGATTTCCTTCCGGCATGGAGTTCGTGCGGCGGTCATAGACTGCCGTATGCGCGGCACGACGGATCTGCTGCGCAGCCTTCTGCTGCGGCACGTCCCGCAGCAGAAGACCGACGCCGCCTGTCAGCGCGGCGCACAGCAGAATTGCCGTGCAGCGGTGCAGCGCCGTGCGAAGGTCCGCCCCCCGAAGTCCCATAAACAGCAGCAGACCGATCATCAGGATAACGGTCCCCGCGCCGACGGGGATCACTGACGTCACGCTGCCTTCGAGCACCGCGGTCAGCATCGGCAAAAGCCAGAGCGCACTGCCCGTGTACGCCGCAGCGCCTTCGAGCGCCGCGCCGCCGAGCAGCAGAAACAGGCGCATCGGCCACAGCTTTCCCTGCGGCGTCTCGGCCAGAAAGATATGGCCGGTCGACTTTTGCAGCGCCGCGAAGACGTCCGATAGCAGATAAGAAAAGCTCTTGAAGGAAAACGCTGCCGCTAAGATCGCCGCGGCGCCGACAAGCGGCAGGAGCCATTTCCGAAGGCGCGTATGACATACGCCGAACACCGCCGCGCTGCAAATAAACAGAATCGGCCACGCCGCCTGCCAGCGCACACCCAGAGAAGGAAACGCCGTCAGCGTCAACAGCGTGTGTCCGAGTGTCAGCAGCAGCATAGGCAGCAAAGCCAAAACTGTCTTTCTTTGATCTCTCATGGTATTATTCCGTTTCCTGCAAACAGCGGCGAAGCGTCTGCGGCGTGCAGACCGCATCTGCGCGGTCCGAACAGCAGATCACGCGGATATTGACGTCCGTCTGCGGCGCTTCGCCAGCCGTGAACCACAGCACGGCGCCGAACGCCGAAGCATCCGGCAGCAGACCGCCGCTCTCGCGGTCGCGCCGCAGCAGCAGCGGCAGTGTGCGGTAGAGCGTGTCACTGTCGGCGATGCGCTGCAGAACAGGCGCGCCGTCCTGCATAAAGCCGAGCGTAAACGGGACGCACGCATTCAAAAGCGCCTGCGCCATCGAAAACACGCCGCCCGCCAAAGCGTCCAGCACGTCGGGCGAACCTTCGCGTCTGTCCCAATAGAGCAGCAGCGAACGATCCTCCACGGCGCCCGGCTCGCGGTAGATCAGCTTGTCAAGCTTGGAGGACAGCTTCCAGTGGATGCCGCCGATCGCGTCGCCCGCCGCATATTCGCGCAGCCACACCGTTTCCGTGCGGTCGTTCCCGCGCACGTTTTCCCGCGTCTGCGTCGTTTCCTCGGCGTTTGCCGCACGCTCAAAGGCGGGCGGCCTGACCGTGTATATCTGCGGAAGCACCGTACAATAGGCAACCTCCTGCGGATGAAGCGAAATATAAAAAAGCCCCGCCCAATCATACAGCCGCACCTGCGAAGCGTGCACGCGGATGCTGCCGCAGTGCTTTGAGCGCAGTGAAAAAGACGCCCCGTCTTTTCCGTTCAAATGAAACGGTACGCGCAGCGTCTGCGTTTCTCCGGTCAGGCGGTTCTCCGCCGTCAAAACGGCCGTCGCGTCGCCGAGCGGCCGCCAGAATCCGAACGAAAGGCGCATTTCACCCCCGATCGGCGTATCCGTATCCGCCGCGTCCCGCACATGCAGCGACCAGCGTGCGCGATGCACGGACAGCCGGTTCCATATAAGACTGAGCGGCAGCAGCAAAACGAGAAAGACTGCGCCGAGCAGCGCCGTGGGCGCCGCGGTCAACAGCCAGACGGCAAGCAGCGAAGCGAGCATCAGACTCCAAAGGAGCGTTCTATCCCGTTTTTTCACAGGCGCATCTCCCGCACGGCAGGCTCCGGCACGCGTCGAAGCACGTTTTCGAGGATCTGCTGCACGTTCTTCTCATGCAGCCGCGCCTTGCCGCTGAGGATCAAACGGTGTCCGCACACATGCGGCAGGATCGTGCGAACGTCCTTGGGAAGCACATAATCCCTGCCCTCGAGATACGCGCCCGCCTTCGCCGCACGGGAAAGCGCCAGCGCGCCGCGCGGACTCAGGCCCAGCGTGACCTCGTCATCCTGCCGCGTCGCCTCGGCGATCCGCGCGATATAGTCGTACACTTCATCGGAAACGAACGTATCCATCGCCTCGGTGCACAGGCGCTCGAGCGTCGCGGCGTCGGCCACGGTGCGGCACGATTCCAGCGGATCGTCATGGTGACGGTCCTGCATAAGCAGTACCTGACTTTTCAGATCAGGATAACCCATGCTCATACACAAAAGAAAACGGTCAAGCTGCGAGGCGGGCAGCATCTGCGTCCCCGCGGAGCCGACGGGATTTTCCGTCGCCAGCACGAGGAACGGCTGCGGCAGCGGATGCGTCACGCCGTCGACCGTGACGCGTCCTTCCTCCATCGCCTCCAGCAGCGCGGACTGCGTTTTGCCGGAGGTGCGGTTGATCTCGTCCGCCAGCAGCAGGTTCGTCATGACCGCGCCGGGTTTATACTGCAGCGTCCCGGTGTGCTTGTCGTACACCGAAAAACCGATGATGTCCGACGGCAGCGTGTCCGACGTGAACTGCACGCGCCCCGTGGACAGTCCCAGAGCCTTGGCGAACGCCATAGCCATCGTCGTTTTGCCGACGCCCGGCACGTCTTCCAGCAGCACATGGCCGCGCGCTAAGATCGCGAGCAGTACGCGCCGTACCAGCTCGCGTTTTCCTAAAATAACTTTGTTGACTTCGTATTGAATGGCGTCTGTGATCTCCCGCATCGAATCTTCCTTTCCGAATCGCTGCTAATAAAGTACCACTGTGCGCGAAAAAAGTCAATAAAAATCGGGAAGAGCCGAGCGGCTGATCCCGATTGAGCGGTATGTTTTTTACAGCACCTTGGACAAAAAGTCCTTCGCGCGCTGACTCTGCGGCGCGGCAAAGAAGGCGTTCGGCTCGTTTTCCTCGACGATAACGCCGTCCTCCATGAACAGCACGCGCGAACCGACTTCCCGCGCAAATCCCATTTCATGCGTCACGACGACCATCGTCATGCCTGAACGCGCCAGCTCGCGCATGACTTCCAGCACCTCTCCGACCATCTCCGGATCGAGCGCCGACGTCGGCTCGTCGAACAGCATCACGTCCGGCTTCATCGCCAGCGCGCGCACGATGGCAATACGCTGCTTCTGTCCGCCGGAAAGCTGCGACGGATAGTTCTGCGCCTTGTCCGCAAGACCGACGCGGTTCAGCAGATCCATCGCGTTTTTCTGCGCTTCACCGGACGTCTGCTTGAGCAGCTTCGTGGGCGCGAGCGTGACGTTTTGCAGGATGTTCAGGTTGTTGAACAGATTGAACTGCTGGAACACCATGCCAATCTTCTGTCGATGAAGGTTGATGTCTATTTTCGGATCGTTGATCTTTTCGCCCTCGAAGAAGATCTCGCCCGCCGTCGGCATCTCCAGAAGGTTCAGCGAACGCAGGAATGTCGACTTCCCGCAGCCGGACGGGCCGATGATGACGACCACCTCGCCCGCGCGTATCTCGCAGTCCACGCCGTCGAGCGCTTTGACCTTGCCGCCGTTGTAATACTTTTTCAGACCGACGACCTTGAGCAATACGTCGTTAGCGTTCATTCTTGCGCAGCCTCCTTTCCAGTTTGCCCAGCAGCCACGTCAGCAGCATGACGAGCGTAAGATAGATCAGCGCTACGGCGATCAGCGGCATGAAAGCCGAAAACGTCCTGCCGCGGATCAGGTCGCCCGCCTTCGTCAGATCCATGATCCCGACGTAGCCGGCGATAGACGTCTCTTTGATCAGCACGATAAACTCGTTGCCCAGCGCCGGCAGCACCGCTTTGAACGCCTGCGGCACGACCACATAACGCATCGTCGGCAGATAGCCGAAGCCGAGAGAGCGGCTGGCCTCAAACTGCCCTTCGTCCACGGACATGATGCCGCTGCGGAAGATCTCCGCGACGTACGCGCCGGAGTTGATCCCAAAAGAGATCATGGCGACCGGTATCCCGTTCGTCCACTTGGAAAAGATGATAAAGTAGCAGATCAACAGCTGCACCACCGTCGGCGTGCCGCGGATCACGGTCAGGTACAACTTGCAGACCGCATTGAAAAAGCACAGCACGGCATAGCCGACGCCGCCCTTCGCTTTCATCGTGTCCTTGTTTTTCTCGTACGAAGAACGAACGGCCGCCACAACGACGCCGATCACGATACCGATCACCAGCGCGACCGCCGTGATCTCCAGGGTGGCAAGCAGACCGTCCACGATCCACTTCCACCGATCGCCGTCGATGAAATTCAGTTTGAACTGCTCGCCCAGACTCGGGCCGGCAGCCAGTACCCAATTCGTCATGCATTCTCTCCTTTACAGAGCGTTAGGGGCGGGATCTTTCACCCGCCCCGTCCGATAGATCATTCTGTTATGCAGGGATATACTTGGCGACGATCGCATCGACCGTGCCGTCTGCGATCAGCTCCTCGAGCGCGCTGTTGATCTGATTGAGCAGATCAGTGTTTTCCTTCGCCACGCAGATCGCGTACTCTTCCTCGGTATACGCGCCGTCCAGGATCTTCAGACCGCTGTTCGCCGCAACGTAAGATTTCGCCGGCTCATTGTCGATGATGACCGCAGTCACCTTGCCGGATACCAGCGCCTGCACGGCGTCATTTCCGGTCTTGAAGCGGACGACGTTCTTCTCGTCAAAGCCCCATTTCTCGGGCAGATCGGAACAGTAAATATCACCTGTGGTATCCTGCTGCACGCCGATCTTGATCCCGTCCTTGACGCCGGCAGGAACTTCGTCGCCATCCTCATTGACCGTCATTCCGGTATAGAAATCTTCATAAGAGGTATACTCGCTGTCTTCGGGAACGATGACCGCCTGGACCGCCGTCGCATAGGAGGTCGTGAAGTTGACGCTCTGTTTTCTTTCTTCGGTCACGGTCATGCCCGCCATGCCAATGTCATACTTGCCGGACTGGACGCCGCCGATGATGGAGCCGAACTCGGTGTCGACGATCTCCAGCTCTCTGCCGATCTTCTTGGCGATCTCGGCCGCGATCTCCGCGTCGATACCCTCGATCTCGCCGCTGTCGCCTTTGAACTCATAGGGAGGGAAAGAAGCGTTGGTCGCCATGACCAGCTTCTGCGTGTCGGCCGGCTGATCTTCGCCGGGGTTCGCCGGGTCGGTCGCCGTCTTGCCGCCGCAGCCCGCGAAAGCGGTCAGCACGAAAAGGACGGCCAGCATGAGCGCAAGAATCTTTTTGATGTGTTTCATGTTCATTCTCCTTTATACATTAGTATGGTATGATTATACATCCTTTCGCGCATATTGTCAAGTGATAATAAAGAATATGCAAAAAGAAAACAGGGACGCATGACGCGCCCCTGCGAAAATACGAAACAGGATCAGTTGACCATCTTGGCGATCTCGTCCGCAAAGTTCTCTTCCTTCTTCTGCAGGCCCTCGCCCTTTGCAAAGCGGGTAAAGCCCGTGCACTTGATCGCGCTGCCCAGCTCTTTGGCGACGGAGTCGATATACTTCGCCACGCTCATGCTGTCATCCTTGACGTACGCCTGCTCGAGAAGGCAGACTTCCTTGTAATACTTGTTGATCTTGCCGACGATGATGCCTTCCTTAACCTTCTCGGGCTTCGACGCCATCTTGGGGTCCTCGGCCATCTGCGCAAGCAGGATGCCTTTTTCGTGGTCGACCACTTCCGCCGGAACAGATGCGGGATCGAGATACAGCGGGCTCATGGCCGCGATCTGCATCGCGACGTCCTTGCCCATCGTCTTGAACGCGTCGGTCGCCGCAACGGCGTCGTCCGCCTCAAACTCGACCAGAACGCCGACGGTGCCGCCCATGTGAACGTACGTCGCGACGTTGCCTTCCACGCGGACAAAACGGCGGATGTTCATGTTCTCGCCGATGGAGAGGACCTTATCCTGCAGGTTATCCTGCACGGAACGGTCGGAGCCGTACAGTGTGAGCGTCTTGAGCGTCTCGACGTCGGCGGGATTCTGCTCGGCGATCGTCTTGGCGATGTCCAGCACGAACGCCTTGAACACTTCGTTCTTGGCGACGAAGTCGGTCTCGGAGTTGACTTCGACGAGCACGCCGACCTTCTTCTCTTCGTCGTTATATGCGAGCACGGCGCCTTCCGCAGCGATACGGCCGGCCTTCTTCTGAGAAGCGGCAAGACCTTTTTCACGCAGGAAGTCGATCGCTTTTTCCATATCGCCGTCGGACGCCTGAAGCGCCTTCTTGCAGTCCATCATGCCTACGCCCGTCTGTTCGCGCAGAGCCTGTACGTCTTTTGCAGTGAATGCCATTTGTGTTTCCTCCAATTCAAATATTTCGCATGGGGATCATTCGGCAGCGGCTTCCTCGGCAGGCGCCTCGGCGAGCTGCTCGCCCTGCTTGCCTTCGAGCACGGCGTCGGCCATCGCGCCGGAGATGAGCTTGACGGCACGGATCGCGTCGTCGTTGCCAGGGATGACGTAGTCGATCTCGTCGGGATCGCAGTTGGTATCGACGATGGCGATGATCGGGATGCCGAGCTTCTTCGCTTCCGCGACGGCGATGCGCTCCTTGCGCGGGTCGACGATGAACATCGCGGCGGGCTGTCTCTTCATACCGGTGATACCGCCCATGAATTTTTCGAGTTTTTCGATCTCGAGCTTGAGCTTGATGACTTCCTTCTTCGGCAGCATGTCAAATGTGCCGTCGGCTTCCATCGCTTTGAGCTGACCGAGTCTGCGGATACGCTTCTGGATGGTGTTGAAGTTGGTGAGCATACCGCCGAGCCAGCGGGCGTTGACGAAGGGCATGCCGCAGCGCTGCGCTTCATCGCGGACGGAATCCTGCGCCTGCTTTTTGGTGCCGACGAACAGGATCGTGTCGCCGTTGGCGGCGACGTCGCGCACGAACATGTACGCTTCCTCAAGCTTCTTGACGGTTTTCTGCAGGTCGATGATGTAGATCCCGTTGCGCTCGGTGAAAATGTACGGCGCCATTTTGGGGTTCCATCTTCTGGTCTGGTGTCCGAAGT
>JAFSYP010000043.1 GCA_017449935.1 Clostridia bacterium | reverse complement strand
GATGTGCATGCCCGGCGACAACGTCGAGATGGACGTTGAGCTGATCACCCCCATCGCCATCGAAGAAGGTCTGCGCTTCGCTATCCGTGAAGGCGGCAGAACGGTCGGTTCCGGCGTTGTTATCGCGATCAACGAATAATTATTGACCATTTTTATCCTGCCGTGTTTTTTACGCGGCAGGATTCTTTTATGCAGAAAGAGGGCGTAAACATGAAGATCGGCGTTCAATCCGGATATGTATTCACGAAGGACGCGTATGCGGACGGCCTGCGCATGATCCGCGAGGCGGGCTTCGAGAGCGTGGATATCAATCTCGACGAGATGCTGAATGTCAAAAAACTGGCTGCCGAAGGCGCGAATCCGTTTTTTTCGCGCAGTACCGGCGAGATCGAAGTGCTGTTCGTGCCGATGAAAGAACAGGCCGATGTGCTCGGCCTTTCGTTCGGACAGATGCACGCGCCGTTTCCTGTCTATCTTCCTGGAAAGGATGACGCAAACGATGCGTTGTTTGACGCAATCTGTAAATGCATGGCAGTGTGCCGCGTGCTCGACTGCCCGAATCTGATCGTGCATCCGATCGCATGGGACGGCACGATCGCTGAGGAGCGCGAACGGAACATGGCGTTCTATTCCGCGCTGATCGAAACGGCGAAACGGTACGACGTGTGCATCTGTCTGGAGAATATGTTCCACGGCCGGTACGGTTACATGACGGAAGCGGTCTGTTCCGACTTTGCCGCTGCGGCGGAGTATATCGACGCGCTCAACGCGATCGCGGGTGAGGAACGGTTCGGTTTCTGCTATGACGTCGGCCACGCGACGCTGCTTGGAAAGGATCAGCGCCGCTCGATCAATCAGCTCGGCAAGCGCCTGAAGGCGCTGCACATCCACGACAACGACGGGCGCAACGATCTGCATATGCAGCCGTACGCTTACACGCGCGGACAGCAGTATGTGACCGACTGGAACGGGTTTTTGCAGGGACTGCGCGACGTCGGCTTTGACGGCGTGCTTTCCTTTGAGACGTATCATTCTCTGATGTATCTGCCCGAGACGCTAAAGGGTGCGATGCTGCGCTATATCGCACAGGTCGGCAGTTATTTCCGCGATCAGCTCACAGGATCGTAATATATCGGCTGGCTGCGTAGCCGCTGCCGGAATCGGTCAGCACCTGCATCCAGTCCGGCACAGTGCGCAGGATGACGACGATCTCGCCGTTTTGCAGCGATCCGATGACCGGCGCTTTGACGCTCGGCGCAGAGCGCAGATTGAGCGTGCCGGAGGACAGCGTTACGCGTCCGACCTCGGCGCCGTCCGTGTCGGAAAACGGAATATCCAGAAAATCCGCGATCCCGCGGTTGATCGCGTTGGCGATCTCCTGCAAATTGCTTTCGATCCACGCAGCGTCCTGCAGGTTGTCATGATACCCGACCTCGACAAAGACGGCGGGCGCTTCGGTGCGCACAAGCTCCGCGAGCTCCTGGTCGGTCGGGATCAGCGCCGCGTCGTCCGAGTAAGGGTAGACCTGCGCGAGCTGTGCCGCGATCAGCTCTGCGGCGCGGCGGCCGGATTCGCTGTCTTTATAGTAGTATACCTCTGGACCACGGATCTGTCCGTCCATCCCTTCCGGCGCGGCGTTGGAATGCAGCGCGACGTGCAGGTCCGGATTATACGCGTTGCTCTGCGCGACGGCGTCCGCCACCGTGCCGTCCGGCGCGCTTCTGGATAGGGAAACACCGTTCAAAAGCAGCCCGGGGATCATCGCGTCGGCGAGGCGGTTCATGAACTGCGCTTCGCTGCCGTTTCCCGTGACGTAGAGATTATAGTCCTGTGTGGAAGGCGAAAGAAAAACTGTTGCCATACTTTACCTCCGAATGTTTTTGGTATAATATATGCCGCATGTTTCGTTTGCGTTTTAAAAGCGCGGAAACACGCGGCATTTTTTATGTATTTTTTGCGACTGCGCAGAAGATTTACCGCAAATAATCCGAAAAGCACGGGTAAAAATGAATATTGAGCGCTCAAAAAATTCGGGAGGTGAACTATGAAAAAATGGATACGACGCCTGACGGCGGCGCTTTTACTTTGCTGCGCGGCGTCGTTTGCGGCGGTAGCATACGGCAACTGGGCGATCCCCGATACGGTGCAGGTCCTGTCGGAGGACGACGAGTATCTGCCGGCGATGTTTACGCGCGATGCGGACAACGTGCGGTTTCTGCATACCGTTGCGGTCAAAAAGAACAGCGTCCGCGTATCGTCGCGCGTCTATGCGCAGCCGCTCGGGCGAGCATTCGGCATCAAGCTGTATACCGAAGGCGTGATGGTTGTTCGTGCGGACGCGGTCGATACAGAGCAGGGCAGCGTCAGTCCCGCTAAAGACGCAGGCGTCCGCGCCGGAGATATGATCCTGTCCGTAGACGGACAGAGTGTGCATACCAATCGGCAGCTCGCAGCGGTCGTTATGCAGAGCGGGGGACAGCCGATGCGCCTGCGCGTCCGGCGCGACGGACTGACTTTTGAGACGACTCTGACAGCCGTACAGTCCGCGCTCGACGGGCAGTATCGGGCAGGAATTTGGGTTCGCGACAGTTCCGCCGGGATCGGCACGCTGACGTTCTGTGTGCCGGAATACGGCATGTTCGCCGGGCTCGGCCACGCGGTATGCGACGTCGATACGGGAAAGCTCCTGCCGCTGTCCGACGGTGAAGCGGTCGAGGTGGAGATCAAGGGCAGCTACAAAGGGCGCGACGGCGATCCGGGGGAGCTGTGCGGCGTGTTCAAGGAAGGAAAGATCGGCACGCTGCTCGACAATACGGAAAGCGGTATTTACGGTTCGTGTGCCTGCCGCGACGACAGAGGGCTGATGCCGGTCGCCATGTATTACGAAGTGCAGACGGGCGACGCGGCGATCCTGGCGGAGGTGGACGATTCGGGTCCGCAGGCCTATTCGGTGCAGATCACGAAGCTGTTTTCCAACCCGGACGCACGGCAGAAAAACCTGATCGTCAAAGTGACCGATCCCGACCTGATCGCCAAGACCGGCGGGATCGTGCAGGGGATGAGCGGCAGCCCGATTTTGCAAAACGGTATGATCGTCGGTGCCGTTACGCATGTGTTTGTGCAGGACCCGCTGCAGGGCTTCGGCGTCTACGCGCAGACGATGGTCCGCCAGATGCAGGAGCTGACCGCAGAAGCGGCCTCCTGACAAAGAAACCGCGCAAAGAACGGGCAAGTCCTTTGCGCGGTAAATCGTGATGTGTTCGGTTTAGAGCCGTCCCGTCGGTATCGGACGCTCATTTTGCCAGTCGGATGACGAAGTCCTCCTTCGGAATATCCTTTCCCAGCGCAAAATTGCGCGCGTGGAAAACGACCTTTTTGCGAAAGACCTCGACCCAGAAGCCCTGTCCGTTGTCGGTGACGCGGCCGTCCTTGTTGTCGATGGTCAGGCTCGGCAAGTTGACCGAATGGATGCCGTCGATCTTTTCATAGGTATACTGTCCGATGCCCGTGTGCAGATGGCCGGAGATCAGGATGATGTTCTTGTATTTCTTGAGAATGCTCTTGAGCGCGTCGGACTGTGCGCCGATGCTGCCTGCGGAGGGGATCGGGCTGCCCCAGGTATCCGGCAGGCCGTGGCTGTCCTTGAACGGCTGATGCACGGTCACAAAGACGGGTTTGCCGTTTCCCGTTGCCTTTTTCAGTGCGTTATCGAGCCATTTCAACTGTGCATCGGACAGATACGCTTCCTCAAACTCGGTGCGGTCGGTGCCGAGAACAAGGAAAGTGAAGCCCTTGATCATGTACTGGTAGTGCAGCGCGTCAATGGACAGACTGCTGCCGACAGTTGTATTTAAATCATTGGTGAATTTTGTGAAGTGCCTGACAGTGGTTTTATACGGATGCATGCGCACGTCATGATTGCCGGACGCAATGATAAAATTGCGAATGCTTTTGGTCGGCAGGTGCTCGGTCACATGATCGTATTCGCACAACAGACCGTTCTCGACGATGTCGCCCGCAAGCAGCATCGCATCGAATCTCGTTTTGGAATTGGCGACGTCCTCGCACGCTGCGGTAAAATACGGATCGCGTTTGAGAATGTAGTTCGACACCTGTGTATCTGCCCATGCGACGAAGGTCAGCCGGCTGTCCGCGGACGCCTTGATCGGCGTTTTCTGCGACGGCGCAGTGTAGGGCGTGATACAATAGAACACTGACAAACACAGTGCAAGCAATCTTCCGAGAATATTCATAAACGGCCTCCTCTGTTTTCTTCGCGTGTAATTATACACCCGTTCCGCCGGTGATGTCAACTATTTTTCGACCGTGATGCGCCTTGACAATCGGCGAGAATCGTGTATAATATCCATGAAATGAGGTGCGAAGGATGCTGCTGACGATCGACGTAGGCAATACCAATATTGCGATGGGTGCATTTGACGGGGAGGAACTGCGGTTCGTCGCCCGCCTTGCGACGGAACGTGCGCGCACCGAGGACCAGTATGCCGTGGAGCTGAAAAGCATTTTCGCGTTGAATGCTGTCGATCCGTCGGAGCTTGATTCCTCTGTGCTTGGTTCGGTTGTGCCGGAGCTGACCGCAGCCCTGTGCGGCGCGGTACAGCGTTTGACCGGCACGCGTCCGCTTGTGCTTTCGCCCGGCGTTCGCACGGGGCTGAATATCCGGACCGACAACCCCGCTGAGGTCGGCGCGGATCTGGTCGCCGGGGCGGTCGGCGCCGTGGCGCGGTACGAGATGCCCTGTCTTGTGCTCGATCTCGGCACCGCGACGAAGATCAGCGTGCTGGATAAGGACGGCGCGTTTCAGGGATGTACGATCTCTCCGGGCGTGTCCATCTCGCTCGAGGCGCTGTCCGCGCGCACGTCGCAGCTGCCGAGCATCAGCTTTAAGACGCCCGCCTGCGTGATCGGGCGCAATACGGTCGACAGTATGCAGTCCGGCACCGTGTTCGGCGTGTCGTCGATGCTCGACGGCATGTGCGACAAGATCGAGGCGGAGCTCGGCGAGCCGGTGCGCACCGTCGTCGCGACGGGCGGTCTGTCCGGCGACATCGTGAAGAGCTGCCGCCGCAACGTCCTGATCGATCCCAATCTTGTTCTGGCGGGACTTCGCTTGATATATTTGAAAAACCGTAAATAATTATTATATTCTGCTAAATTTTGCGCCGTATCCGCGCTTTGCGGAACGACAGCAAGGAGGAATAAATATGTCCAAGCAAACCCAAAGCATCCGCGCTCTGGTGCTGACGGCCGTTTTCGCCGCACTGATCATCGTCATGACAGTGACGCCGTACCTCGGCTACATCAGCTATGGCGGGATCGAGATCACCACGCTGCACATCGTCGTCATTTTGGCGGGCGTATGCCTGGGGCCGTGGCTCGGCGCAGTCGTCGGCGGCGTGTGGGGATTGAGCTGTATCGCGCGCGCGTATATTGCGTTCCCGGTGTTTCTCGACTACGGCTTCGGCAACTTTTTCGTGGCGTGCCTGCCGCGCATTCTGGTCGGCCTTGTCGCCGGCGCGGTGTTCGCGCTTCTGCGCAAAACGAAGCTGCCGCAGCTCGCCGGCGCCGCAGCCGCAGCGGTCGCAGGAACGCTGACCAATACGGTATGTGTGCTGACCGCCATGCACATCTGGCAGAACTACCATCATGTGGGCGAGATGAGCGGTGTGCGCGTCATCTTCGGCAGCATCTTCCAGACGCTTGTCGGCGTCAACGGCGTGATCGAGCTGGTTGCCGCGATCATCCTGGTGCCCGCGCTGTACCGCGCCGTGTCCAAGGTGATGCAGCGCGCCCGATAACCGAACATCCTCTGACTGCCGCAGCCGTGCGGCAGTTTTTCTATATCGGAGGTCGACCGTAATGAATGATTTGTCCGAGCTGTTCCGAGATGTGCGGGACGGCGACTGCATCACGCTGGAACGGGGCAGAGTATATGCCGTCGCGCCGGAAGACAGCTTTCATCGGACAGGACTGTATTTCAGCAACACAGCCAAGCATGACGAGAATCCGAACGGAGAGCGGTTCTGCGCGATCTATTTGGAGAATAAGGAAAATGTGACCGTCGACGGTAACGGCGCGACGATCATGATCCACGGCGTGATGACGCCTTTTATTCTCAAAAACTGCAAGAACATCCGTATGCGCGGTCTGACGATCGACCATTTCCGCCCGACCATGAGCGAGATGACCGTGATCGAAAGCGCGCCGGGCGAAGCGACGGTGCGCATCGAACCGGAGTTTTTGTACCGCGTCGACGGCAATACGCTGTACTGGCGTTCCGAGCCGTCCGCGTCCGGGGAGCCGTATTGGGAGATCCCCTATAAGGGGCCGAAGGTGCTGACCAACGCCTTTGATCCGCGCACGGGACAGATCGGCGATATGCTGTGCGGCGAGGGCGACGCACGCGGCGGATTCCCGGATATCACAGCGATCACGAAGCCGGACGACGGTCTGCTGCATTTTTCGTTCCGCGACCGCAAAAAAGTGATCGAAGCGGGAACTGTCGTGCAGACGCGCAGCATCCGGCGCGTGCAGACAGGCGGGGCGATCGACGGCTGTACGGACGTGACGCTGGAAAACCTGTGCGTGCGTTCGATGAACGGCTTCGGCATCCTCGCGCAGAACAGCTGCGACGTGACGTACCGCGGTCTGGACTGCACGCCGAAAGAAGGGAGGACGGTCGTTTCCGACGCGGACTTCTTCCATTTTTCGGGATGCAGCGGAACAGTACGCGTGCTGAACTGCCGCGCAAAGGGCGCGCACGACGACGTCATCAACCTGCACGGCACGCATCTGAAGATCGTGGAAACGGACAGCGTGCAGAACGAACTGCTGCTGCGGTACTGTCACCCGGAATCGTGGGGGTTTGAGCCGTATCAGCCGGGGGATCGGATCGAATTTGTCTGCGGCGACACGCTGCTGCCGTACGGCGGCGCGACGGTGCGAACCGTGAAAAAATGCAGCGACACGGATTATTTCATTACGACGGACGATTTACCTCCGGTCGGTTTCGCGCCCAACGACGTTGTGGAAAACGTGTCCCGCACGGCGCGTCTGCTGGTCGAGGGTAATACCTTCGAGCGCATCCCGTCGCGCGCGATCCTCTGCACGACGCGGCAGGACGTCGTCATCTGCGGCAACACGTTCCGATGCATGGGCGCGCCGGTGTTGTGCGTGGCGGACGACGCGAATTTCTGGTTCGAGTCGGGGAGAAGCGGCAGGATCGTCTTCGAGAACAATTCGGTGATCGACTGCGCGGCGCGCGAGACGCACCTTGACTGCGATGTGATCCGATACGAGCCGGTCGTTATGGACAAGTCGTCCGACCGCCCCGTGCACGATACGCTGATCGTGCGCGGCAACCGTTTTGAGAACAGCCTGGGCGACCGGTATACGATCAACCTCAGTTATCTCCGATACGCCGGGATCGGCGGCAATGCGTCCGACGTACCGCTGACCGTCAAGCGCGGCGCCGCCGTCGGATGCATCGAAACAATAATATAAAAACGACTGTCCCGCCGAAGCGTTCTTATGCGTCGGCGGGACAGTTATATAGCATCTCAAGCCGAGAGATCACTTTTCAAGAAGACGGATATAGCTTTCCGTCAGCTGCGAGCCGCTTGTGCAGCCGGTCGTCAGAAGCATGGCGCCTATGATGTCGCCTTTGTCTTTCAGCGGCAGCTTATAGCACAAGCCGCCTAAGATGGACTGCGTGGCGCAGACGTCGGGATAGACGTAGCCGAGCGCGTCGTTCGTGATGCCGAACAGCAGCACGGTCTTCTGCGGATCGCCGGTCGCGTCGCGTACGATCTGTTCAAGCGTGTCGTATGCCCATTCTTCGCCTGTCCAGGACGTGACGCCGGTCCATTTTGCGTTTCCGGTATACTCCGGGTCAGAACCGAGCAGCAGGGCGGGGGACAGCTCGCCCGGCGCGGACAGGATCGCGATATTGTCGCCGATCTCCATGCAGCCGATCTCCGTGATCACGCCGTACCCGGATTCCGCGTCCGGGGCGAGCACGGTCTGTTCGTGCAGAATGCCGGAGATACAGCCCAGCGCCATCACGCCGTTATCGAGCTTCAGGAGCGTCCGCGTATTGCGGATGCGCAGGACCGGCTCGACTTGTGCGGCAGTCGGCGCGGCGTCCAGGATGAAATGCGCAAGAAGGTAGGCGGTCTTTATGTGCCGTTCAAATTCTTCCTGCCCGTAGTCTGTGCCCCGATCGTAGTACCGATCGGCAAAGCGTTTGCCGTATCGTTCGACCCAGTCGTCAAAGCTGAGCGTATGCTGCCGCAGCCACGCGTCGGCTTCTTCGTCGCGCGCACTTCCCGCCTCGCAGCTCATGCCCGGACCGCATACCGTCGCCTGCGCGCTCTGGACAAACAGGAAGTTAAACCCGGCGTCCTCCATCGCCAACGCCATGTAGTACGGATAATCCGTATACAGCATGTCGCCGGAATTCCTGCTGTATGCGACAGGATGCGCGGCCAGGTTCGCAAGGATCGTCTTTTCGCCTCTTTCTTCACCCTCGAACAGCAAACAGGAGAAGTTGTTCTTGAGCTTCACGCCGCTGTAAAGATCATCGTGCGCGCCGTCGACCTTGTCCGTTTCAAAGAAGAAGAGACTGCCGCGCTCCATACGTCGGAACGCTTCCGCGGCCAGATTGCCGGCCTGCGTCACGAGCGCGTTCTCCATCTCCGGCTCCAGCGACTGCTTCTGTCCCGTCAGAAGGCACTGCGCGACCCGCCGGATCGCCATGCCCTGCGTATCCAGCGCGTTGTGACAGTGTGTCGCGCTGACGCTGCACCAGACGATGTCCTGCGCCGTAACGCCGAGCGGCGCGAGCGCCTGCTCGACCGCAGCGCGCATTTTGAAACAGGTATCGGACGTGATGCCCACGCCGTCTGCGCTTGTAAAGATCGTCAGGTCGGGCACGCCGTTCTCGTTTGCGTCGCTGCCGTTCGAGAGAATGAACAGCGACAGCCGCTGATCGGAGTAGATCCGTTTGAGTTTGTTTTGTATATATCCGCCCGTACCGTGGACGCTGCGCAGGCAGAAGCCGTTCGGATCGCTGTTTCCGTTTGCGTCGCAGCGCCAGGACGGCGGGATCACGCTGCCGCACGCAAAGGCGCCCATCCACTGTGCGCCCTGCGTCCATCCGTCCGTTCCGGGGTAGAACGGTCCGTGTTCGGCGTTAAAGTATTCCTCGACCGTCGGGACGTCTTTCTCACGCAGACGATCCTGCAGAAAGCGGAAGATGCGGTCGTGCAGCATGCCGAGCACATTGTCAAAGGCGTGTGCGAACGGACTGTACGGCGAGCCGCCATCCTTTTCTGCAAAAACCGGAAAGGCGCAGCCGAAGGCAAACAGAACGGCGAGCAGAAATGCAAGGACTCGTATTCTATGTTTCACAGCATATCCCTCCTTATATTCACATTCTACCGAACGGATGTGACTTGCCGTTGATGTGTTTGTGACATTTTTGTTATAAACAAGCTGTAATAGCAAAAAAGGGTTCATCACAGAAAGTTGGGGGATGGTCAGATGCAGCCAAAGGCGACGTCATCGCGAGGGAGGCGTCTGCGCCGACCGCGGCGATCCGCATCCCCTTCGAAAACACATCGAGCTGTGACACAGGGGAACGGATTGCCACGCGCTTTGCGCTCGCATTGACAATCAAGGAAAGACTGCTGCATCCCCCAACTTTCCGTGAACATCGAAAAAAAGACCCGTACCGTTTCCGGTACGGGCGTCAGGTCAGGCGGATTATCTATGGAAAAAGATCCAGATTCTCATGAAGATCGCGCCGAGCACGTCCATGATCGCGTCGCCGGCCGTTCCAAAGGTTTTCTTGAGGAACGCTTTTGCGCGGTCAAAGAATCCGTTTTTCACGGTGACTTTGATCACGTCGCTTGTGGTAAGTACCTTGCCGTCCTTGTCGAGGACCTTCGCCTCGACGGTATAGTCCTCGGTCGCGTCTTTGACATAGATGTACACGCTTTCGCCGCGATCCTCGCCGTTACAGAAAACGTGAATGGATGCGTCTTTGGGCATATTGGCCGCCTCGAACTCGAAATACATGGTCTCTTTGTATCCCGCGGTCACTTCAAGGCCGCTGTTCACGACCTTCACGGTCACTTCGTCCGTTTGTCCGTCGTCCTGTGCGGCGGCGAAAACCGTCATGCCGCCGACCGAAGCCGAGCAGAGCATAAGCAGCAGCGCGAGGATCAAGGACACCGTTTTCCTGCAGTTTTTCATAATAATCGTCCTCCTTTTGTTGAATGGATGCATTGTTTCGGTTCGTCGGGATGTGCCGCATTTGTCGCGAAAAGCAATCCCCGACGGTTTATTTCAGCTCGATCTCCTGTCCCGGCTCGAGGATCAGGCGGTTGTCGACCGCGAACGCTTCCGCTCTCTCGCGGTCAAAGTACACGCCGTCTTTTGCGGCGATCACATGATAGGGAATGTTGTGCTTTGCGCCGACCAGCTGGGCGCATTCCGCCGCTTCGTCCAGATCCATATTGTACACGCCGTCGCAGCAGAAAAAGGCGTAGTCGATATGCTTATCTGCCAGCGACGCCATCTGCGCTGTCTTCGAGGTGTCGCCGGAGACGTAGACGGTAATGCCGTTCGACAGTGTCAGCACAAAGCCGACGCATTCCTTGATATCATGGTTGGCGTTGTTGCCTGCCTGTACTGCTTCCACGGTCACATAGGGCATTTTGAACGTCTGATATTCGCCGTCGACGAGCGCTTTCTGCCAGGAGATGACCCGGCAGTCCGGCGCGCGCTTTGCGATCTTGCTGACGACCGTGTGGTCAAAATGCGCGTGCGTCAAGAGGATCATGTTCGCCTGCGGTCCGTACCCGTCTCCGGCATACGGATCGATATAGATCACCTTGCCCTCCGGCGTGGTGATACGCAGGCTGGCGTGTCCCATATACAGCAGCTTTGCCGTGGGTGTGTTTTCTGTCATGCTCTCATCTCCTATTTCGTTTGCAGTCTGTGTGTTGTCTGCCGCGGCCGTGTCGGTCGGATTTGTGCTGTCCGATCGGCCTGAACAGCCGGCAAGCGCTGCCAGCAGACAGAGCACGGACAAAAAACATATCAGTTTTTTCATTATACCCTCCGATTCTATTGACGGCAGATCCTTCGCCGTTCTGCTTCATAATGAAACGGGAAAAGTCTTTGAACATACGGCCGAAGCCGATACATATTACAGCAGTCCTTCTTCAAATCGCCAGGTCAGAAACAGCAGGAGCGAGATCTGCAAAACAAAAATGGCCGGGATGCCGAACATGAATTTCGGGTGTCTCGTCTTGTGGCGGATCACCAGCATCGTCACATACATACTCACGCTGCCGCCCAGTGCGGCCAGAAGCAGCAGCACGCTTTCCGGTACGCGCATGGCATGCCTGCGCGCCGCCTTTTTATCCCAGATCGTGACCAGGACGGACACGGCGGAGATTAAAAGAATATACGTCAAAAACAGTTTCATTTGACCAACCCCTGTACGCTTTTTCTTATTTTACCCCGCAAAGGATGGGTTTGTCAATCCTGATTCGCAAATAACGGACGGCTTTTTTTCAGAAAATATACGCGAAATATCTGTATTTGACTTTACAATCGAAAACGATTGTGCTATGCTAAGAATGAATATAAAGGAGACTTTGACATATGGAAAACAAAACAAAAAAGTTGATCCTGCTCCTCCTCATCCCGGCGGCGATTCTGCTGCTGCTGGCGGGATGCGGGGAGAAAAAGAGGACGGAGAATACTTCGGCGCGAACCGAAGACGCCTTTGAATCCACCGAACAGTTGACCATACTCGAGACGGTCGGGGACGACGGACAAGAGATCCTGCTGCCATTGGAGGACGTTCCGACGGCGGCGAAGACAACGGCGTCCGCGAACGAAACCGCAAAAGCAACGACCGCGAAGCCGGGCACGACGACCGCGCGAACGACCGCGAAGACGTCCGAAACGCAGACTTCGACAAAGGCGACGACTGCGCAGACTTCCGGCTCGAACGCACAGACCACGACAAAGCCCGTCACGACAAAGCCTGACGCGGCGACCACAACGCAGAAGGCCGCGACCACAACCCAAAAGGCGGCGGATACCACTACGGCAGCCGGCGGCGCGCCTGCCGCGACGACAACGCAAAAAACGACGACGACAAAGAGGGACGTTTCAACGACAAAGTCGTCCGAAACGACGACGAACGGTCAAACGCTTCCGACCGCGGACAGCGGCAAAGATCCATACGAGCTGCCAGCGATCCCACTTCGATAAGGATGTGTACGGTATGAAAAAAGTGATCTGCATTTGTTTGGCGCTGCTTTTGCTGTTGCCATTCGGACTGACCGCCTATGCCGACGATTTGCCGCCGATCCCGCTGACGACGAAAAAAACGCGCGTAGCGGGTGACGTGAACGGCGACGGTTCGGTCGGTTTAAACGACGTCGTAGAGCTTGCGCGGCATCTGGCGGGCGGCTGGAACGTCACGATCAAAGAGGATAACGCCGACGTCAACGGCGATAATCGTGTTGATCTCAAGGACGTCGTGCTGCTGCGTCGGTATCTTGCGGGCGGCTGGAACGTCACGCTGAAATAAGACAGGAGAGTATGTGATGAAAAAGATCTGCGTTTATCTTGCCGTTCTGCTTGTGCTTTCGGCATTCGGTATGACGATTCTTGCCCACGCGGGCGACATGCCGTCGATCCCGCTGACAGACGGCACGCTGCCGGAGGTCAGTACGGAATATGAGATAACGATCCCGATGGAGACGACCGCTGCGCTGACTTTGAGCAATGCGGCGCTGACGATGGATTTCAGATCCTCCGCCCAGCTGACCGCGAGCGTTGAAGTCGCGACATGGACAAGCAGCAACGAAAAAGTCGTCAAGCTCGTGCAGTCAGACGGCACGAACGCTGTTCTGAAGGCAGCCGGCAGGGGGACCGCCACGGTCACCGCGCAGACCGCGGACGGCAGGACCGCCGAATGTACCGTTACGGTGCGGTATACGCTCCTGCAGTGGATCATCCGGATCGTTCTGTTCGGATGGATCTGGTACCGCTAATTTCCGATCCACATTTGATCCCATGCTACTCCGGAGATCTCGGCGCAGCGCTGTTTTGCATCGTCGGTCAGGGTTATTTCCTGACCGGCGTTTTTTTCACGCAGCGCCTGACGGATCATCGCGTGATCGTTCTTCGTCATGCGGTAGCGGTAGGCGCAGAAGATGGAGCAGGCGATGAAGAGCATCGGCAGCACGGCATAGGTGAACCGCACGCCGAACAGTGCCGTCGCGCTGTGGGACGATGCAGACGGGTCAAAGCCGAACGCGTGCAGCACAAAGCCGGTCAGTGCCGCGGAGAAACCGGAAACGATCTTTTTGATCAGTGTCGAGAATGTGGAGATCTTTCCCTCCCGGCGCTGTCCGCAGATCATTTCGTCGACGTCCGTCACGTCGGGGAACAGATTGCTCGTGACGCCCGACGCGCCGGCGATCCCGAAGTTATAGAAGATATACACGAGGATCAGCACCCATCGGCTGCCGCCCTGACGGACAAAAAAGCTGATGAACAGCGCGAGCAGGATGAACGGCAGTTCGATCTTTGCGGGCGTCTGTTTGGAATAACGGATGGACAGAACGTAGTTGAGCGGGAATCCGGCGACCTCGCCCGCCTGCGAGATAAGGTTGGTGATCGTGTACAGCGCGACCATGCCCGCCACGCTCTGCAGGAAGTAGTAGGAAGAATTATGCGTAAAACCCAGCGCGACGGTGTTGAAGAAGCTGAGCGCAAAGTACTGCCGGAACGCGCGGTTGCGCAGGATAGAACGGTATTCGTCAAGAAACGTCCGGAAGCTGAACGGCTGCACAGGCTCGTGCAGCGAGCTTTCCTCGCGCGTGCCGAAGAACGTCGCCAAAAGCGGCAGCGAAAAGAACAGGCACAGGATCAGCCCCATCAGCAGGAACTTCGGGCGGAACGACGGATCGAATTCCGGCGTATTGCCGATCGCGCGCACCGCGCTGGACAGCACGGATTTTCCGGCGATACGGCGATAGCTCAGCAGTATCGTGGCGATCAGGAAGGAGCCTTCCGTGCCGATCGCGTCAAGGATCGTGCGCATGGCGTTGAACTGCGTGCGCAGATCGTACGTCGGCGCGAGCACGGGCAGCATTGCCGTATGCGGCACCATGACCACAGTGTACGCCGTGCTGAACAGCATGTACGCGACGATGTAGTAAAACATCTTGACCGTCGGACTGCTCTGCTCGAGAGAGAACGACGTCCACATCATGAAGTAGGTTACGGCGACAGGCACAAGCCCGAGCAGCAGATACCGCCGATGACGGCCGAAGCGCGAACGCGTGCGGTCGGTCAGGATACCCATGATCGGGTCGGTGAACGCGTCGCACAGCTTTGCACACAGCACGACGACGCCCGCCTGCGCCGCAGACAGGCCCTCGACACGTGTCAGGAACGGGATGAAAAACAACCCGATGATATAAAAGGAACCGTTTCCGAGAAAGATCGCCCAGTTGTAATGGACCATCGTCGGCAGCGCAGAATGGAACGCGCTGTCAAATCCGAGAAATCGAAGGAGCCGTCCGCCGGCTCCGTTTTTGTTTTTTGTCATGTTCATACCCAGCTTGCCGTCAAAAACGGATAGGACGCGAACGCCTCGGCGAGATCGGCGTAATGATGGTCAAAGTCCTTTTTATTATAGCGGTTGAAGACCGTGACGCCGCCGTCTTCTTCGATGCGGTAGGCGACCGTGTGGATAGAACTGCGCATTACTTTTCCGGTCCAGAACGATACGAGTCCGAACCGTCCCTTCGGCGCATATTGCAAAAAGACCTTCTTGTCCGTCGTGTGCAGCGCGGGAATGCCGTGTTTTTTGAAATAGTGCGGGAGGACGTAGACGTTTGTGCCGAAAAAGCCGAGCAGCAGATGCCCATACCGGTAGATCTCGCGCGCGATCTCGCTCAGCGGCTTCGGCTTCCCGAGCATTTGCAGAAAGTTGTAGACGGCGATGATCTCGCATCCGCACCAGCCGAAGGAGAACAGCCCGTAGCGGTACTGTTCGAGCGTTCCGAGTCCCTGCGCGTTCAGAAGACCGTGCGGCAGCGCGTCGTCCAATTGTTTGTTGTTGCGGAAATTGATATAACCAAGCATGGAAATCAACCTTTCGTTGACAGTATTGATTGGGTTGGGGCATGGCTTCCGGCGCTTTCAGAGCGTCGATCCCGGTGCATAATCCGCGAAAAGAACGCATACGTTCTTGTGAGGTGATCATCATGAGGATCTATGCAAAAAAGCTCATTATCAGTCTGGCTTTGCCGCTGCTGGTCGGGTTTACGGCGGCGCTGCTGATCCGCGACGGGATCGCGGCGTACGCCGACCTGCCGCAGCCGCCGCTGTCTCCGCCGCCGGCGCTGTTCCCGGTCGTTTGGACGCTTCTGTATCTGCTGATGGGCGTCGCGTCGTATCTCGTATGGACGCAGTCGGAGCCTTCGCGGCAGGCGCTGGCGATCTATCTTGTGCAGCTGGCGTTCAATTTCGTCTGGCCGCTGTTGTTTTTCAACGCGCAGGCGTACGGCGCGGCGTTTTACTGGCTGATCGCGTTTTGGACGCTGGCACTGACGGCGACGATCCTGTTCTTCCGAACGTCCCGTGCGGCGGGGGTTCTGATGCTGCCGTATATGCTCTGGCTGACGTTTGCCGCCGTGCTGAATTATCAGGTTGTGCGGCTGCAATAGCGTACCGGACGTCTGTCAGCGAACGCGCAGATACGGAAAATACCGCAGCAGGTAGGCGGAATACCGGAAAAAGCCGCAGACCGTGTGCAGGAAATTGCCCGCGTCGGATGCGTTCAGCCGCGTTTGCGCGGTTTTTTCCCACACGGGGTACAGCGTCAAATCGGCGATCGGCTCGATCTTTTCGCCGGGGAGGTAGACGGTCTGTGTCTCGTCATATGGGTCTTCGCTCCACCCGACCAGTTTTTTTGACGTTTTCTGACTGGGGTCCCATCTCGGAAAGGTGAATACAGACCGCTTTTGCAGTACGATCTCTTTACCCGAGAACAGGACGTCCTTTTCTTCTTTCAGACAGAAGATCAGCTTTGCGGAAATCGCGTCCGAGATCTTTTCCATGCGCATCGTACACATTTCTATGTTGTCGCCGGTTGCGGTATATAAAAACGTATACGTTTGTCCCTTGCGCAGGCTCAGATCAAATTCACAGTAATCCTCCGGTTCGCTGTCACGCCAGTAAAGCATCCTGCCGCTTTTGCAGTCGTCCAGCGTTTCGGACGTAGGCTCTTCATTCGCCATAATGCTCAAACGATACGTCCCGCTCGTCTTCGGGGCAAAGGTCATTGTGCGCTTTCTGTAACTGTGCGGTTCGTAGTACAGCGTCAGATCCTGTTCGGTATTCTCCCGCAGGGCGGTAATCGTCTGCCATACGCCGTAAAGCGTGACGTCCTTTTCGATTTCGATCGTATCAAATGCGGTGTATTCCGCCTCCTTCGCGTCGGGAGAGTGCGACCAACCGGCAAATTCCAGACCCTCACGCCGCGCAAGATCCAGAAGATCGCTTTCCGGTTCCGTGAGTTCATACGACGTGTTTCCGCCGACCGTATCCGAATATGTTTCGCCGCAAACTGTATAGACATACCGCAGCTTGTACTGATCTTCGACGCGTTTTACACGCAGCGTTTCGCTTCTGCTGTCAGCTTTCAGGATCAGATCGATCTGCTGCCCCGCTTTCAAGTTATAACAAACCTTGCGTTCGCCGTTCTCTGACCATTCGGGCGTCAGGATCTGATCGTTTTCTTTCACGGTATACAGACCGTAGGCGTTCGTCGTAAACAGATAGTATCCGTCCGTTTCGGGTGTAAAGCGTACGCTCTTGTAGCTGTATCTGCCGCAATAGACGGGGCTGCTTTCTGTCAGCGTCTTTGCGTCCTCCCACACCGCGTACAGCACGGTCGGATCATTCCTCAGCAGGACGCTGCTGCCGAAACGATAGCTGACGGCGCTGCTTTCCGGGTTGGAGGTCCAGCCGAGAAAGGTGCGGCCGGCAACCAAGTAGTCTTCACGCATCTCCAGCATGACGGTATCCGAAGCGGTCATGTACGTTTCCGTCGGGAACCGTTCGTCCCTCCAGTCGAGGATCAGCGTTTTGCCGACGTTATCCAGCGCGACGAACTCGATTTCAGAGCCGGCGCGGGTCACACGTGCGCTGCCTGCGGCGCCGTTGAAGGGGTCCTGCGGTGGGATCTGATAGAACACGGCCGTGCCGCTGCGCAGCAGGGGACTGCCCTGAACGGGCAGTGCGTTCCGGATATCGACGCAGACATGTCGCGACCATTCTTCACCGTTGAAGCCGTAGACGCCGCTGTCATCCCTGCGCAGAACGGCGATCCAGAAGTCCCGCAGGAGCGCTCTGCAGCGCTCGTCCGCGGTCTTGAGATCCGGATACTGCGATTTCGGGTACAGCAGATCGGCGGCGACGGACAGGGAGTTGCGCACATACTTGCGTGAACGGATGCTTTGCAGCTCCCGGAAGAACGCGCCGCCTGGGATCGCGCTGTCCAGATCGTTCGTGAGCGCGGCATACCTTGTGCGCAGATACTGGCAGAAGACGTAGCTCATCGAATAGCTTTTGCCGTTGAAGCTCCAGTTGACCAGAGAAAACACGCTCGGTTCGTTGGCGGCGTCGGGGAAAGAGTAGCTGCGATCGTGCGTGCCCAGCAGATACTCCGCGCACCCGGAAAAGCCCTCGTTGATATAGGATTCCAGCTCGTTTTCGACGATCGTGAGGTTATTCTTTCCGCAGTATTTCCAGCCGGTATGCAGGTAATGCTGGTACTCGTGCACGATCGTGTTGATATCCGCATAAGGGTACAGGTGGACGCAGTCGCAGGCGTTGCCGGTCCCTTTGCCGCGCAGCCACACCGAACCGATCCGACCGTATCGGTCGATCAGATCGCTCGACCAGAAATAACCGCCGACGTCGTTCATATCGTAGAAGAACAGCGCGATCTTGCCGTCGCCGTCCGCGTCGATCCGCTTATCACCGAACAGCGCCCATTCCTGCGGGATAAGAGCGGTGAATTCTTCGGCGAGCGCGATACACTTTTCAATGCTTTTCGCGCATCCCTCTTCGCGCCAAACCGTGCAGTATTCGTTGGTATGTATACATTCGAGATCGACTCTGTTCGTGTCGTAGTTTTCCCGATAGTCGGAGAAGATCAGCTTGTGGTCGCCGACTGTATAAGCCGTTTTCTCAACGGCATTCGGCGCGTTTTTGCCGAGCGCGGCTTCCTTCTGCTTCGCTTCCGCGGCGGAAAGCGGCTCCAGCGATTCGTCCTGCGGCCTGTCGAGGAAATCACCCGCGCTCGTTTCGGCGTCCGACTGTGCCGAAACGCCTGCCGCCGAACCGTTGTCGCCGGTCGTGCTTTCGGCGGCAAAGTCCTGCATCAGGTCGTCGTAATTCGTGTTGATCGCGGCGAGTACCCGGCCCGAGTATACGGAAGCGTCCGCTTTTGCGGCTGCAGCAAACGCGCAGGTCTGCGCTGTCAGCCATATGGCGAGACATAATGCGACTGTTTTTTTCATACTGTTCTCCTCCTGCTTTTTTACCAGATAAACGGGATGACTTTATACTTGACTTTTTTTCGGTACGCGCCGTATCCCGCAAGACCTTGTTCAAGGACGTGTTCCTCGTTGCGGATGCGCAGTGCGATGATCGGGATATACAGCAGCAGTATCGCGCAAGAGATCGGCGAGCCGAGCACGATCCCCATGGACAGAAAAAGGACAAGTGTCGCGGCGTACATCGGATGGCGCACGACGCCGTACAGTCCCGAATCAATGACCTTCTGATCCTCCTGGACTTCGACGGTCCGGGAAAGATAGGCGTTCTCCCGCAGGACCTCTGCGTACATAACGTACGCCGCAAGGCACAGCGCAGCGCCGATCCAGGCGGCCCAGGCGGGCAGCACGATCAGGCGAAAACGGAAATTCAGTCCTGCGACAACAAAAGCGGACAGGAACATGACCGCGCTCAAGACCAGCACGAGCTTCTGTTCGCTTTCCTTTTCTTTGGCGTTCAGCCGCTTTTTCAAAAGCTTCGGGCTGCGCCGCATCAGGACGATCCCCGCGGCAAACATCGGTACAAAGAGGATCGCGATCAGCAGCCACCCGTTCCAAAAGCGGACAGTGCCGGCAGAGAGAAAGACCGGCAGCGCCACGCACAGCAGACCGGCAAAGAATTTGCCGAACGCCTGCCGGAAGATCTGTTTGTTCACGGACAAGCCCTCCGTCTGTTTGTTCTCATAATTATTATTCTATAAACAAGCAAGCTGCCGCTTTCACAGGAAAGCCGACAGCTCATTTTGTTCAGGCGTTCGGCCGCAACCGTTTGCTTTGCGAAGCCCTTTAATCCTTATCTTTCCACGCGAAGTCCGTGGAAAACAAGCGCGTGATCTCTTTGGAGCAGGAGAGCATACCGCCGGTACAGGCCGCCCTGCGTACGCCGCCGTCGGTATAGACGCGGCATTCGCCCGCGGCAAGCGCCGTCACGAACGGGATATGTCCGGCCAGGATCGCCAGTTCGCCCTCGACGCCGCGCACGGAAAGCTGCGTAGAATCGCCGTCGAACTGTACGCCGTCGGGCGTGATGATCTGCAAATGAAACTGATTCATGACGCCCTCCGTCAGGCCTGCGCCTGCGCTTTGACGGCGGCCTCCTCGATCGTGCCGACGAACAGAAACGCAGATTCCGGTAGATCGTCGCACTTGCCGTCGATGATGGCGCGGAACCCCTTGATGGTCTCCTTGAGCGGGACGTATTTGCCCTCCATGCCGGTGAACTGCTCAGCGACGGTGAAGGGCTGCGAGAGGAAACGCTGCACCTTGCGCGCGCGTGCAACGACGAGCTTGTCCTCGTCGCTGAGTTCCTCCACGCCCATGATGGCGATGATGTCCTGCAATTCTTTATACCGCTGCAGGATGCGCTGCACTTCGCGCGCCACGTCGTAATGCTCCTGCCCGACGAAGTCCGGCGTCAGGATGCGGCTGGTGGATTCCAGCGGATCGACGGCAGGGTAGATGCCCTGTGTGGAAATGGCTCTCGACAGCACCGTCGTCGCGTCCAGATGTGCGAACGTCGTAGCGGGAGCCGGGTCAGTCAGGTCGTCCGCAGGCACGTAAACCGCCTGCACGGACGTGATCGAGCCTTTTTTGGTGGAGGTGATGCGCTCCTGCAGGGCGCCCATTTCCGTGGCGAGCGTCGGCTGATAGCCCACGGCGGACGGCATTCTGCCCAGCAGCGCGGAGACCTCGCTGCCCGCTTGCGTGAAGCGGAAAATATTGTCGATGAACAGCAGCACGTCCTGGTTTTCCACGTCGCGGAAATACTCGGCCATTGTAAGGCCCGACAGGCCGACGCGCATTCTGGCTCCCGGCGGTTCGTTCATCTGGCCGTAGACCAGCGCCGTTTTGCCCAGAACGCCGGATTCCATCATTTCGTTGTACAGGTCGTTGCCCTCGCGGGTACGTTCGCCCACGCCCGAAAAGACGGAGATGCCGCCGTGCTGCTTGGCAATGTTGTTGATCAGCTCCATGATGATGACCGTCTTGCCGACGCCGGCGCCGCCGAACAGACCGATCTTGCCGCCCTTGGCATAGGGGCAGATCAGGTCGACGACCTTGATGCCGGTTTCGAGGATCTCGGAGACGGACTCCTGTTCTTCATAAGAGGGGGCGGGACGGTGGATCTCCCAGCGTTCCTTCGTCTGCGGCGCGGGCATTTCATCGACCGGTTCGCCCAGCACGTTGAAAATACGGCCGAGCGTTTCGGGGCCGACGGGGACGGAGATGCTCTTTCCCGTATCGACGGCGGGCATCCCGCGCACAAGACCGTCCGTGCTGCTCATGGCGATGCAGCGCACCACGTTGTCGCCGATATGCTGCGCGGCCTCCACAACGAGCTTTTTCTTCCCGTTTTGGATCTCCAGCGCGTTCAGCAGCTTCGGCAGCTGGCCGTCCTCAAATCTGATGTCAATGACCGGGCCGATGACCTTGACGATCTTGCCCGTGTTTGGATTGCTCATAGCTGTGCATCCTTTCTGTGTCCGTTATGCCGAACCTTCGGACCCGGCGACGATCTCGGTGATCTCCTGCGTGATGGCGCCCTGCCGCGCACGGTTGTACTGTAGCGACAGCGCGTCGATCATGTCCGAAGCGTTTTTGGTGGCGGAGTCCATGGCGGTGCGGCGCGCGGCCAGTTCGCTGGCGTAGCTTTCACAAATCGCGCCGTATGCCATGCCGGAAAGGTATTCCGGAATGATCTGATTGAACACGCCCGAAGCGGACGGCTCGTACAGAATAAATTCTTTTTTGCGCGCGTGCGTGTTGTCCACGCTCAGCGGCAGCAGCTTTTTGATCGCAGGCTGCTGCAAAAGCATGGAAACAAAATCGGTATAGACAAGGTACACCGCGTCGTAGAGCCCGGCGCGGAAGCTCTCGGCAAGCTGTTTGCCAAGTGTGCTGCACTGCGCCAGATCGACCGAACTGACGACGGCATAGTCCTCGGAAACGATCTCGATGCGCTTCTTGCGGAAGTATTCCAGCGCCTTTTTGCCGACCGGCAACACGCAAAACGGCGTATCGCCCGCCGTTTCATGCACGGTGCGGAACACGTTGCTGTTGTAGCCGCCGGCAAGTCCGCGGTCGCCCGCGACGACGACGAAGCAGTTTTTTCGCACCTCGCGCTCGCGCACGAATACGCTGGAGAAGTCGCCGTTCGCAGCGGCCAGATCGGAAAGCGTATCGTACAGCGCGGTGAAGAACGCGCGGCTGCTTTCCATGCGTTCTTTGGCTTTTTTGAGCTTGGAGGAGGCCACGAGCTGCATGGCTTTGGTGATATGCATCGTGGACTCCACGCTGTGGATGCGGTTTTTAACGTCTCTTGCGGAAGCGCCGCCCATGCAGTATGCCTCCCTTTACGCGTTTTGTCCGCGGAAATCCGCGACGAAGTCGGTCAACACGCCGGCAAGCAGCGTTTCGTCCTCCTTCGACAGGTTCCCGGTCTCGCGGATGCGGCGAAGCAGATCACCGTGCTTCAGACGCAGATGGTCAAACAGTTCGGATTCAAACCGATGAACCTGCTCGACGGCGATGGTGTTGAGATAGCCGTTGATGACGGCGTACAGGATCGCGACCTGCAGCTCGACCGCCACGGGAGAACGCTTATCCTGTCCGAGCACCGCGACGATCCGGTCGCCCAGTGCCAGTCTCGCTTTCGTATCGGCGTCGAGGTCGGAGCCGAACTGCGCGAAGGACTGCAGCTCGCGGTACTGCGAATACAACAGCTTCAGCGTGCCGGCGACCTTCTTCATCGCTTTGATCTGGGCGCTGCCGCCCACGCGGCTGACGGAGATGCCGGGGTTGACCGCGGGCATGACGCCGGAGTGGAACAGCTCGCTCTCGAGGAAAATCTGGCCGTCCGTGATGGAGATGACGTTGGTCGGGATATACGCCGACACGTCGCCGGCCTGCGTTTCGATGATCGGCAGCGCGGTGATGGAGCCGCCGCCGAATTCCGGGGCGACGCGCGCCGCGCGTTCAAGCAGACGGCTGTGCAGATAAAACACGTCGCCGGGATATGCCTCGCGTCCCGGGGGACGGCGGATCAGAAGGGAAAGCGCGCGGTAGGCGACGGCGTGCTTGGACAGGTCGTCATAAATGATCAGCACGTCCTTGCCCTGTGCCATGAAATATTCCGCGATCGCGCAGCCGGAATAGGGAGCGATGTACTGCAGCGGCGCCATCTCGGACGCCGTCGCGGACACGATCACGGTATAATCCATCGCGCCGCCGGATTCGAGCGTCTGCGCGACTTCGGCGACGGTGGAGTTTTTCTGGCCGATCGCCACGTAAACGCACAGCACGTCCTGTCCCTTCTGGTTCAGGATGGTGTCGGTGGCGATGGTAGTCTTGCCGGTCTGGCGGTCGCCGATGATCAGCTCGCGCTGGCCGCGGCCGATGGGGATCATGCTGTCAATGGCCTTGATGCCCGTCTGCAGCGGCACGCTCACGCTCTTGCGGCGGATGATGCCGGGCGCCTCGGATTCAATGGGGCGCGTCGCGGTGCATCCGGTCGGACCTTTGCCGTCGATCGGCTCGCCCAGCGCGTTGACGACGCGGCCGATCATGCCCTCGCCGACGGGGACGTTCACGACCTTGCCGGTGCGGCGGACGACGTCGCCTTCCTTGATGTTGGCGTCGTCGGAGAGCAGGACGATGGACACGACGTCCTCCTCCAGGTTGAGCGCCATGCCGTATTCGCCGCCCGAGAAGGTGAGCAGCTCGTTCGCCATGCAGTTGTCCAGTCCGTACGCTTTGGCGATACCGTCGCCCACCAGGACGACCGTACCGGTTTCGGATTGTTCGATTTTGGCTTCGTAATTGCGGATCTGCGACTTGATGATGCCGCTGATCTCTTCGGGGCGAAGCGCCATTAGAATCGCCTCTTTCTTTTATAAAACGGTTTGTAATAGAGATCCACGGATGGATTCGATCTTGTTTCGCACGGTGCCGTCCAGCGATGCGCCTTCTGTCTCCACGCGCAGACCGCCCAGCACGGACGGATCGACCTTTGCGTTCAGCCGCACGTTCTTGCGCAGCTTTTGCGAGAGCTTCTGTCCGAGTGCCTCCTTCTGCTCGCGCGTGAGCGCGACGGCGGAGATGACGGTCACGTTCTCAATATTGTTCGCTTCGTCGTATTTCCGGCAGAACTCGTCCAGACAGTCCGGCAGACAGCCGAAATGCCCGCGCTCGGCCAGCAGCATCATAAAATGCAGCAGGTGATCGCATACGCGGGAACGAAAAGCGTCGTCCAGCAGGCCGAGGCGTTCCTCGAGCGGGATGTCCGGACAGCGGATCAAACGCAGATACTCCGAGTTGTCCGCCATCAGAGCGCGCAGGGCGCGCACGTCTTCGAGCATCGCGTCGGTGCACCCGTCCTCTACGGCGAGCATCCACAGCGCGCTGCCGTATTCTCTTTGTACTTCGGTGCGCATATCTGCCCTCCGTTATGCGTCCAACTCTTCGATAAAGCCGTCGATGAGTGTCTTGTGGTCGTCGGCGTTGATCTCGCGTTCGATGACCTTGCCGGCGATGGAAACGGAAATATCGGAGATCTCGTTTTTGATTTCATTGACCGCTTTTTTGCGCTCCTGCGCAATTTCCGCCTCGGCTTTTTTCAGCATGGCGGACGCCTTTTCCGTCGCTTCTGCGAGCACGACGTCGCTGTTCTGCTCCGCTTTCTTCGCGGCGTTTTTGAGCAGCGCGTCGGCCTCCGCCTCGGCATTCTCCAGTTTTTCGGCATACAGCGCTTTGTCTCTGTCAGCCGCTTCCTGCGCATCCGCTGCGTCCGCGTATACCTTGTCCACCTCCGCCTTGCGCGCGTCGAGGATGCGCTGCACAGGCTTGAAGAGGAACTTTTTAATCAGCAGAAACAGGATCAGCAGATTGACGATCGTGATAAGAATATGGGGAATGTTGACGGAAATCAGTTCAAGGTTACCCAAAGCTCAAGCGGCCTCCTTTCCCGGGAAATGTTCGGCGTATCACAGCTTGCCGATAAACATGTTCGGGGTGACGAACATCAGCAGAAGCGCCACGATGAAGCCGTAGATACCGGTCGTTTCCGCAACGGCGCAGCCGAGCAGCATCGTGGACGTGACGGAACTCTTGCATTCGGGCTGTCTGCCGATGGCTTCGCAGGCCTTGCCGACGGCGTAGCCTTCGCCGATACCGGGGCCGATACCCGCGATCATCGCAAGTCCCGCGCCGACGGCGGAAGCTGCCAGAATAATAGCTCTTTCCATGTGTTATTCCTCCTGTTTTCTATGTTTGTTTTGTTTACGCAGTTTACGTTCGGCACGGGCGGCTTCGCCGTCCTCGGCTGCCGAGGAGATATACATCATCGTCAGCATCGCAAAGATGAACGCTTGCAGCAGGCTGCCGAAAATGTCAAAGTAAAGGGAGAAGACGACCGGAACGCCGATCTGGAAGAAGGGGAACTGCGCGAGTGCGCCGGGCATCCACCGGAACAAAACGGCGGACAGCGTGGAGAGCGCGGCGTAGACCAGCGTCATGATCACGGAGCCGGAGCAGATGTTGCCGAAATGACGGAACATCATGGAGATCGGCGTTGCCAGCTCGCTGATGATGTTGAACGGCGTGAGCACGAAGATCGGCTGCGTGAAGCTCTTGAGATAACCGCCGAGACCGCCCTTGAGTTTGTAGTAGGTGATCATCACGAACACGACGACCGCCCATCCGGCGATGGTGTTCAGATCGGAGGTCGGGGAGAACATCCCGAAAATGCTCAAAAGGCTCGAGAATGCGGACAGCGCCATCAGCGCCGCGATGAACGGCGCAAAGCCGGCAAACCTTTCGCCCATATTGCTCTTTACGAAATTCGTCGCTTTTTCGACGATGAATTCGGCGATGATCTGGCGGCGGCTTTCGGGACGGATCTTCATGTTGTGCGTGAGCACCTTGCACAGGATCGCCACAAACAGGATCACGATCCAGGAATTGACCTGCGACTCGGTGATCACGAGCTTCTGTCCGAACAGGACGATCGGCGTTTCAAAGAGGATCTTTGCGCCGGTAATATTCAGATTTTCGATGGCGTTCATGGTTCGGAAACACCTCCGTTGTCCGCGTCCTGCTTTTTAAGAAACATGGAGCGGAACAAGATCGTGACGCGCGGGAACAGCGCGGAGAGCACCACGGCGAGCCAGTGGAAATACGGCAGATACACGCCGACACCCAGCACAACCAGCAGCGCAAAGGAGCGCAGAGAATAGGAAAGCTGGATCTTTTTCTTCGCCTCGGCCGGGTCCTTGTCGACCGCGTTCTGGACGGTCAGCCCCATGAGAAAGAAATTGAAAACGCTTGCCAGGCCGCCAAGCAGCGCGCCGGTGACGACCGTGTAGTTGAAATGCTTGGCAAGCGCAAAAATGCCGATCATGATCCCGCACAGGATCAGCGTGCCCAGCAGCAGGATGCCGGTTTCTTTTTTAACTGTCTTGTCCGGTCTCATGCTCGGTATCCTCCTTTTGCTGCGCATTGAAACGAACGGTACGGATGAAGGACGCAAAGCTGCATGCGCCGCTGATGAGACCGACCAGAAGGCCGACCGCGATCACCCAGTCGCCGAGCGCAAATCTCTTTTGCAGCCAGAGACCGCCGAAGATGCACAGAACAGGCGGGATCGCGACGGAGAGGCCGAGCTGCGTCAGATAACTGAGCGCGCGCAGAACGTCTGTTTTCTTCATCCGAACACCTGATATTCTTGTCAATTATATGGAAAAAAGCGAGAAAAGTCAAGAGAAATCGCCCGTCTTTTCCGTCAATCCGGCACGGCGAACCGCACGGCGCCGGGGACGATCTCCACGGTGAAGCGGGATTCGTAAACGATCTCGCCGTCCAAGGAATAGGCGAAGCCTTCCGGAGCCTCGACCTCTACTTTTTTGGCCTGCCGGTACACCACGACGTCGCGCATATCCTCGCGGTCAAGATGCTCGCCGTTCGTATAGGGCGTCAGAATCTTTACAAAACGCAGACGCGAGATCGGGCGAATCAGACATACCTCGATCAGACCGTCGTCGGTCTTTGCGCGCGGCGCGCACTTGAAGGAACCGCCCACATATTGCCCGTTTGCCACGGTGCAGAGCAGAGCTTTTCCGGAAGGATTGAGCGTTTCGCCGTCCGCCTTCACGGTGAACGAGTTATTCATCGAGGTCAGCAGCGCCTTCACCACGCCTTTGGTATAGGCGCTTTTGTTGCCGTGACCGGTCTTTTCGCGCTCTTTGTTGATCGTGATGGCGACGGTCGTATCGAATCCGAAGTTCACGACGTTGTTGGCCCAGCGGTCGCCGACCTTCAGAAGATCGAGCGGTCTGTCCTTTGCCGCGATCAGCGCGGGAACGCGGAGAAACTTTTCCGCGCCGCCGAAGACCTTCACGAAATCGTTGCCGCTGCCGCAGGGGTAGCAGGTCACGCTCACGTTTTCTCTGCCCGCGGCGCCGGAGAAGACTTCGTTGGTTGTACCGTCTCCGCCGCAGGCGATGAAACGCACGTCGTCGCCGGGGTGCGCGTCGCACCATTTGCCGACGAATACGGTCGCGTCGCCGGGCGCCTTGGTCACATAGACTTCGCAGTCGTCTTTTTCGGGCAGCGCTTCGATCGCGGCGTTCAGCTTCGCCGTGCCGTTTTCCGCGCCCGCGCGGGGATTCACAATGAATACGTACTTCATATTCGTTCCTCCTGTCCGTGTTACGCGTTCGATTGCACCATCAGCATACCGATCGTGATGAGCGCCTCGCCGACGAGATACGTCAGCATTACGGTAAAGTGCTTCTTGAAAATCAGTTCCTTGTTGTCATGATACCGCACCAGATACAGCGCGCAGTCCGAAATAAAGAAGCTCACCGCGCCGACGTACGCGACGATGGAGCCTGTGCTCTTGAGCGACATGAGCTGCATGAGCGCGAAAAGGTTCATCGTGCTGTTCATGATGAGGTAGAGGATCATGGGGATCAGCACCATGATCGGCACATTCTTTCGGACAGCCAGTGTGACGCGCACCGAAATGCCGTAATACAGGATAGCCGCGGGAATGACAATCCACCAGATCGCGTTTGCCCACACGACCTGCGGAAAATAGACGAAGACGAAGAAAACGTGGCAGAACAGGAAACTGATCCCGCCCGCGACGAACCATTTCGTGCCCTTAGGGATCAGCAACACGTCGCCGAGCCAGCTCGTCACCAGCGCCGCCACAAGGATCCAGTTGATGTCTTTCGTCGAGAAACAGTAAAACAGTGCGAGACACGCCAAAAGGAACGGCTTGGAGTATCTGCGCTTGGGATCGTCGGACCAGCTGTGGAACAGATGGATCACGCTGAAAAGAACAAACAGCGCAAGAAAAACGTATTGTATCATATCTTCCCCTCCGTAAAAAATCTAAAACATATTATACCATATCCGCGCTTTTATTTCAACAGAAAAATGTGATTTACACCCATAAAAAACGATAAAAAATACCGATCCGTCCGGATCGGCACAATTGTTCAGGACAGTCCCGCCCACGCGGAGAAATCCGTTCGGCAGCGCAGCATCGGCAGAAGCCGCGAGAGCAGCATCCGATGGCGCATATACGGATGAAATTCCAGACCGGACAGGCAAAGCTCGCGCGACACGCCGATCTCTTCGCATGTCGCGGCGGCGCCGGCGCGCCGAAGCAGATCGGCGAGCACGTCCGGGGCGGGCATCTCCTCGCGTACCGCGTCGCAGATCGCGGTCCAGTTCTCGCGCAGGATCGCGGGCGAAGTCTCCTCGGTCACGGTCGGCGAGTTGCACTTCACGACATCCGCTTTGAACGCGTCGCCGTAAACGGCGAATACGCGGTCCCAGTCCGTCTCATCCGCGCCGAACCGCGCAGGATCGGCACGTCGGCAAACGTCGTGGTACATCCGCGTGATCATCAGCGAAGCGACGCCGACTTTTTTTCCGTGGAAGTCGGACAGCAGTCCCTGTTCGAGCTTTTTGCACTCCCAGAAATGCGATACGACATGTTCCGCGCCGGAAGCCGCGCGCGACGAGCCGCACAGCTTCATCGCAATACCGGTCGTCACGAGTCCTTCCATGATCGCGGCCGCAGTCTGCGGATCGTTTTTCGTCACGCTGTCCGTCAGCCGCACCACCTTTTGCAGCGCGTCGCGCGTGAGCGCGGCGATCCTCGGGCAGTAGTATTCTCCGGTCGTCAGCGCCGAGAGACGCCAGTCGGCCATAGCGGAATACTTGGCGATCATATCGCCGTACCCGGCGGATTTCAGCTCGGCAGGGGAGGCAGCCAGAATATCCGTGTCCGCCAGAATGACGCGCGGTTGCCGCGCGGGCAGAGATACTTTGAAGTTGTTTTCCGTGATCGGCGCAGTGTCGGACGCAAACCCGTCCATGGACGGAGCGGTGGCAAAGATCGCAAAGGGCTTGTCCGCCAGGAACGCGGCGCGCCGACAAATGTCGTTGAGCGAGCCGGTGCCCACGGACAGGACGCCGTCGACGTCTCCCAGAAGCGAGAGGACACGGTCCACATCCTTTTGATGCGCTGTGCGCAGATCGTCATAGATCAGCGTTTGCACGTGATAACCGCCGCGTTCGAGGTGCGCGAGGATCCCGTCTGCGGCGGCGAGCGTATTCCGGTCCGCGACGACCAGAAGACGCTGCCGAAATCGGTATGTATGCAGCAGACGCGCCGTTTCACCGAGTATGCTCCGACCGATCTCTACGCCCTCAAGATCGACCGTGTGCGCGCGTCCGCACGGGCAGTTCTTTACTTTGTTCAATAATTCTTGCAGATCCATTGACGTCATCCTTTATTCAAGCCAGCCCAGGCGGTATAATCCGTTCGGCAGCGCAGCATCGGCAGAAGCCGCGAGAGCAGCATCCGATGGCGCATATACGGATGAAATTCCAAGCCCAGAAGGCATAGTTCCGGCGTGATCTCGATTTCTTCGCACGCCGCAGCCGCGCCTGCGCGGCGCAGCATGTCCGCGAGCACGTCCGGCGCGGGCATTTCCGCATACACCGCGTCGCAGATCGCGTTCCATTTTTCGCGCAGGATCGCGGGCGAAGTTTCCTCGGTCACAGTCGGCGAGTTGCACTTCACGACGTCCGCCTTGAACGCGTCGCCGTAGGCGGCAAAGACACGCTCCCAGTCCGTCTCGTCCGCGCCGAACCGTGCAGGATCGGCGTTTTTGCAAATATCGTAATACATCCGCGTGATCATCAGCGACGCGGCGCCGACTTTTCGACCGTGGTAGACGGATGCGCGCCCCTGTTCGAGCGTCTTGATCTCCCAGAAATGCGACACGATATGCTCCGCGCCCGCAGCCGCGCGCGAGGAGCCGCACAGCTTCATCGCCATGCCCGTAATGACCAACGCTTCCATGAGGACGCCGGCGCTTTCAGGATCGTTCTGCGGAATGCGGTCGGCGACGGCGCACACGCGGCGGTATGCGTCGCGCGTCAGCGCGGCGACCGTGTCGCAGTAGTATTCGCCTGTCGTCAGGTTTCCGATCTTCCAGTCGGCCAGACCGATCGTCTTGCCCATCATATCGCCGAAGCCCGCGCTGCGCAGTACGGCGGGCGCGGCGGCTAAAATATCGGTGTCAGCGATGATGACAGACGGTTCGCGGGCGGGGAGGGAGATCTTGAAATTGTGTATGGTGATCGGCGCGGTGTCGGAGGCAAAGCCGTCCGTAGACGGCGCAGTCGCAAAAACGGCAAACTCTTTGTCCGTCACATAGCACGCGCGGCGACATACGTCGCCCAGAGAACCGGCGCCGACGAACAGCAGTCCGTCCGCGTCGCGGCAAAGCGCCGTGAGCGCGTCCACATCGCTTTGGTGCGAAGTGTGCACGCCGTCAAACAGATGCAGACGCACGCAAAAGCCGCCGGCGGATAATACATCCGTGATCCCGTCGGCCGCGGCGAAGGAATGCGTGCCGGATACGACAAGGATCTTTTTCGGGAATCCGTTTTCCGAAAGGATATTCGCCGTCTGCGCCAGCAGACCGCGCCCGATCTCCACGGCGCGGATGCCGACCGTATGGCTTTTGCCGCACGCGCAGGACTGTAAAGCGTTCAGTAAGGAAGGTACGTTCAAGCTCAACGCTCCTTTCTTCGGTATAGTATACCACTTTGTACGGCGATAATCAATATCGATTATTATTGACAAAAAATGTATTTGTGCTATAATTACCGTAAAGACGACGAATGGGGAAAGCGCGGTGCAAATCCGTCACAACAGCCATTGCCGTAACAGCCGGAATGCCTGCTCGCCGTCAAATAATTCTGCTGCGCCTTTGGGCAGAACGGAGGGCGATGCAGACGAACCTGACAACTGCGGGTATTTGCCGCGGTGTGTTTGTGCGTCGGCGCGTCCTTCCGGTCCGGAGGGGCGCGCTTTTGGACGAAAGGAAGATTGGAAATGAAACTCAAAAGAATGCTTGCCGTGTTCCTGTGCGCTGTGATGCTGCTCTCCTGTGTTCCCGCGGTATGGGCGGCGGACGACGCGTGTACCGTTTTGTTCCTGTTCGCGAACGGGTACGAAATGCAGACCGTTCTGGATCTGTCGGTGCAGGACGGCACGGCGGAAGCGTACGGGTTCGTCGTTGCCGCGAAAGACCACGCCGGCGCGCCGATTGAAACCGTGACGGCGATGGACGTGCTCGTCGCGGCGCACAAAGCAATCTACGGCGATGCGTTTACACCGCAGTCCGCAGGCGATTATCTCGTCGTTGAAAACAGCTTTATGACCAAGGCGTTCGGACTTGAAACGTCGAATCTGGGCTTTACGATCAACGACGCGACGCCCCATGACAATACATATATTGAGGGCGCTAACGTCGGATATTATACGGGGTATGCGATCGACACGGCGCGTGTGCAGAACGGCGACCGTGTGGCGCTGTTTACTTACAAGGACGCGTACTGGTCGGATATCCAGCCCGTGTTCGATTGCCCTGACGTCGCGGCAAAGGATCAGCCGTTTACGGTCTGCGTGCGCGGATACAGCATCATGTACTACGGCTGCGACAAGCAGGAAGCGATCGACGAGAACACAAATCCGCTCGCCGGCTCAACGCTCGAATGCACGCAGGATTTTAAGACGTTCCAACCACTCGGCAGGCTGGACGGGAACGGCGAACTGTCCGTGACGCTCCCGCAGAGCGGTACGTGGTATCTTGTTGTGCGCGGCGTGTCGAACGGCATTCCGCTGATCGCAAGTTACAAGGCGGTGACGGTTCCGACGAAAAAGCCGCTGTATTTCCCGATCCGGCTCTCGTTCTCGTTTGACATCAGCGATCTCCGGGGCGGACCGATCATCGGCAAGCTGTATCTTGTGGTGCGATATAAGGACCTGCGGACGCATACGCCTGACGTGACCAAGAAGTTCTTGCTCCTTCCGATCTATCTCGGATGTGTATTTCCTCCGGTACTTTGAGTCAATAAAAAAGGAAAAGATTATTTATGAAAAAAGTATCGTCGATCTCCGTTGTATTTCTTCTGATCCTGTGTATGCTGTGCGCCCCGTGCGGCGCGCTTGTGACCGAGGCTGATCCGCCGCGGACGGCGGAGGAAGCGGCGCTGCTGTGGAGTTATGTGCCCGGAACGGGCTACCGTGACGCGCCGAGCGTGCCCGCGCCCTTTGCAGGCAAGGTGTATGTGATGCACAATAAAACGCTCGACTGTCTGGACGCGGCGACCGGCAAGGTCGAGCGTTCCGGCAGCATGACCGCCGCGCCGAGCTATGCGATCGTGCCGGTCTGCTGTACCGACGACGCGGTCTACTGTCCGCTGGAGGGCGGTACGGTGCAAGCGTTCGCGCGCGACACGCTGTCGTCCCGATGGGTGTATGCGGACCCGCTCGGCGGGCAGGCGCTTTCGCCGATCGTCCGGGACGGCGAATGCTTGTACACGGGATTCTGGAACGACGAAAACGAAGACGCCGCGTTCGTCTGCCTCGACGCGCGCACCGGCGAATGTCGGTGGCGTTTGGTGCAGACGGGCGGGTTTTACTGCACGTCCTGCCTTGTGCAGGGAGCGTATGTGCTGCTCGGCGGCGACGACGGCAGTGTGAAAACAGGCACGGGCACGTTCCGCTGCCTGGATCGAATGACCGGAGAAACGCTCGATACGCTCTCGTACTCCGGCGACCACCGCAGTGCCATTCTGAGTTATGCTGACGCGCTCTGGTTCGTGACAAAGGCAGGCGTCCTGTACAAGGTCCGAATGCAGGCGGGCAGCCTGACGCTTTGCGGATCGGTCCGACTGCCCGGCGCGGCGACGGCGGCGCCAATCGGATATGACGGCAAGCTCTATCTCGGCGTACAGGACGGCCGCGCCGGCGCGCTGATGACGCTGGACGCGAGCTCGACGGAGGTGCTGGGCAAGACGGATTTGCCGGGCTATCCGCAGGCCGAGCTGCTGCTTTCGACAGCCGGAACCGCGCGGTTGTATGCGACGTGCAATACGCCGCCCGGCAGCATCTATGTGATCGACGCGCAATCGTCCGCCGTGCAGACGCTGTACGAACCGCCGCAGGGGCTGCAGGGTTACTGCATCAGTCCGGTGCAGGTTATGCCTGACGGGACGCTTCTGTACAAGAATGATTCCGGCGCGATCTTCGCGGTTGGGAAAAAAGCGGTGCGGCAAACATTTCTGCAGCGCCTGATCGAACGTTTGCGTGCGTTCTGGAATAAACTGATCTCATGGTTCAGCGGAGGGAAACAATGAAACGAGCCTGCGTTCTTTGCTGCGTACTTGTGCTGCTGCTGACTGCCTGCGGCAAGAATGCTGCTTTGCCGCAGACGCAGACGCAGCCGTTGGCCGTGCAAAGCGAACAGGAGAGCGCGCAGCCGTATACGACGCAGCCGCAGACACTGGAGCAGACGCTTTCGGAACCTGCGCCGCAGACAGAGTCGGCGCCGACAAGGACGGAAAGCGCGAAAAAGGCGGCTTCGTCGACTGCGGCGGCGCAACAGACGCGCACAACGACCATGCCGACGACCGCAGCGGCGGCGCGCGAATCGCAGACCTTTTTTACCGTTCCCGCGGCCGGGACGACCAAGCCGACTGAGAGATCAACGACTGCGGCGACGACCTCGACGACGAAACCGACGGCTTCGACGACCGGCCCGACAACTTCGACGACCGCAGAAGCCGCACAGACGACAGGCAGAGCGCCGGCGTCGCCGGTGACCGGTCCGACCGTGACGCAGACGGCCGCGCGTTCCACAACCAAATCGCCGCAGACCTCGTCCGCGCTGAAGACGTGTACCGTGACCATCAACTGCACGCAGCTTCGGGATCATCCGGAAAAGCTGAAAAAGCCGGAGAAGGCATTGTTCGTTCCGGCGAACGGGTATATCGTACAGGATGTGACGGTGACGCTGTCCGGCGGCGAAACGGTCTACGACGTGCTGCGCGAGGTCTGCCGGACGCATACCTGCACGGACAACTGCCGCTTCTGTCAGGGCGAGGGCATCCAGATGGAGTCGTCCTATTCGCCGCAGTTCGACAGCTACTACGTCGAGGGCATCCACCAGCTTTACGAAAAGGATTGCGGCGGCACGTCCGGATGGGTCTATTACGTCAACGGTCAGTTTCCGAACGTCGGCTCGAGCGCATATCCCGCGAATCCGGGCGACCGAATCGAATGGATCTATTCCATCGAACAAAACGGGCTTGAATAAGAATCTTTTCCGCCGGGGAAGCTCGGCGGTTTTCTCTTGCAAACGGCAGGCATATGCGTTATAATAAGAATAGTATTTTACTGCGAGGTTGTTTTATGAGCGAATTTGTCAAACCCGTGCGCGGTTCCGGCGACATGCCGGATCATATCATGCTCTCCATCCGCGGCGACGCCGCGTCGTCCATGACCGTGACGTGGCGCACGCGCATAGAGAACGAGGTCGGGTATGTGCTGTATCGGGCGGAAGGCTCCGACGACGTGCTGCGGTGCGACGCGGACGCGGACGTCTTTATCAGCGACATCGACCGCAGCCGTATGTTCTGGGCGCATCTTCAAAACCTGGAACCTGACACAAAATACTACTACACCTGCGGCAGTGACGAATTCCGCAGCGACGAATTTTTCTTTACGACCGCGCCGCGCGATCTGACGAAATTCAAGTTCATCTGCGTTTCCGACCAGCAGAAGGGCGAGCCGCACGACTGTCCGGATTATTCGTGGTTCAACGGTTTTCTCAAACGCGTCCTGCGGGACAATCCCGACACGCGTTTCATCCTCACCGGCGGCGACAACACGGACTGCGGCCAGCATGAGGTCCAGTGGAACGGCGCGTTCAGCGGGCTGGTCGGCGTGACGGAGTACGTTCCGTTCATGATGACGCTCGGCAACCATGACAACCGCGGCTTTCAGGACTATGTCAACCACATCGGCCGGTATTATTCCGAGCCGGCGGAATACTTTGCCAAGCAGTTCAAGGGGTCCTATCCCGACAACGGTCCCGAAGGATGGAAGACGGAAAACTATACGTTCGACTACGGCAACGTGCATTTTTCCGTGCTCGGCGTCAACGGCCCGGAGGACGTCAACGAATGGATGATCCGGGATCTTAAGCAGACGAAACAGACGTGGAAGATCGGCGCCTATCATTTCCCGATCTGCTACTCCGGCAGCAATCTGCAAAACTACGACGCCTATCCCGTCATGCGCGAGGGCTTCGAGCTGCTGGATCTGGTTTTCTCCGGCCATGAACACAACTTCGCGCGCTCGTTTCCGCTGCGGAATGAAGAGCTGCACGCCGAACCGTCGAAGGGCACCGTGCATTACATGCTCGGCAATTCCAACCAAAACCCGCCCGGCACGCGCTCGGTGCCGAAGATCTGGCACAGTGCGTTTTACGTGCAGGAGGAGCAGGGCGCGATGGTCTGCATCGTGGAGGTCGACGGAAAAAAGATGACGCTCACGGCGATGATGGACGACGGCAGGATCGCGGACAGATGCGTGATCGACAAAGAGAAGAACGAGATACAGCCGTATGCTTTGCCGCCGCGCTTCAACCGTACGCGCATGATGTACCGCGGCATGGACCCCGGCATCATGAGCGCGGCGACGCCCTGCTGCGAGCAGGACGGCGTCTGGTTTGTGCCGATGGCGACGCTGATCGCCTATGCGGGCGGCAGCGTACGGAAAACGGCGGGCAAAGTCGATCTGGAGCTGTACGGGCATACCGCGCGGTTCACGGAGGGCAGCGACACAGCGCAGACCGACCGCGGCGCGCTGCAACTTTCCGCGCCGGTATTCCGCGGCGAGCGCGGACAGTTGTATATCCCGGCGGACGGATGCCGCGCGTTTGAGATGCGCTGGGCGTACGCGCCGTACAACAACTTTATTTCTTTTGAACATGAGAGCGAAGACAGACCGGTGACGGAACAGCCGTAAGGGAGGAAAGAGAGCATGAAAAAGATTTTTGTTCTGGCCGTATTTCTTGTAGTGATCGGGGTATTGTGCACCTTGTTCTTCCTGCGCGGCAGCGACGAGACGGAAAACGCTTCGGACGAAAAGCCCTGGACGGTCGGGGAGCATACGTCGCGGCCGCCCGTGACGGAAACGACCGAGCCAGCCGAGATCGACGCCGTCGACGCGTTCACTACGCTGGTGCACAAGACGCTCCGCGAGGACTACGCGTTTTTGTCCAAGGAGGAGATGTATCCGACGCAGGAGCTTTCGGATGCGCTTTTGGGCGTGTACATCTATGATATGGATACGGACGGCAAGGAGGAGATGCTGGTCGTGCGCACGTCGCAGGACGGCGTCTTTGCGGACATGTACGAATTCCGCGACAACAAAGCGAAGTACGCCGCGTCGCAGAAGCTCGAGCTGGACCCGATGAACGAGACGCCGCTCATGCTGACGGATCCCGGGATGCGTCATATCGAAGCGCGTCTGACGATCTATCCGAAGGGCGCGGACCGTTATCTGTGCCTGACCGCGGAGCAGCAGGCGATGGACGGCGAATACAACGCCTATACGATCGTGCTGGAATATGCCAAGGAAAAGGTGACCGTCAAAAAGAGCTACCGCCTGCGCCAGAGCGGCGACGCGGTGACGCTCATGTGCACCGACAACGTGACGCTGCTGTTCCGGCAGGCTGCGGGACAGGCCCCGGCGACGGAAACGGACGTCAAGCTCGCCAAGTACAGCGACCTGTCCGCGGCGTTCAAGGCGGAGTTTGACAAGCTCGGTCTGAACGTACCGCAGGCGTCCGTGGAGAACGGCAGCCTGACGCAGTATAAAGTCACGCCTGTCGCCAGCGAACAGCACGTATTTGACGTGACCGTGGACGCCGGGACGGCGCATATGGCGGAAAACGGCTTTCTGCAGAGCTTTATCCTGCGCAAGTGACCTGCGGTTTTTTTCAAAATTAAGGATTGAATTTTCCGGAAGGCTGTGGTATAATACATCCATAGTTCCGCTCGTGGCGCAGTTGGATAACGCAGCAGATTCCGATTCTGAAGATCGGGGGTTCAAATCCCTCCGGGCGGGCCATGAAATCTCGGTTATTTGGATACAATGTAACCGAGGTTTCTTTTTTTGTCTGAAATCGTTGCTGCATAACGGTTTTGCAATGTGTGCGAGCTTTGAAAACACAGGATAAACACGGTATTCTATGTGTTTTTTACCCGCCTTTTCGCATACGCTGCTTTCGCAGGGCTTTTCAAAATGCGTCCAAACAAATGTTTGTGCGTCCAAAATTTCAGGTGGTCGCATCCGATTTTGGGGTGGTCGCATTTCAAAACGGGGGTGGTCGCATTTTGCGGATGCGCGGTCGAAAATCTGCCGACAGAAAAGACCGTCGTTTTGAACACAAAAAATCTGCACAAACCCGTTGTTACACGTGCTTGTGCAGACTGTTTCTTTGTTGAGCTTACAGTGTTGCTAAGATTTCTGTTCCGTTCTTAAACAGGAAATTGATGCTGCCGTCCGGCAGGACGGTACCATTTTCGATCAGCGTCAACCATAACTGTTCGTCCCAATTCTCTAAAATCAGATCGTTATTTGCGAGGGTGCGCATGAAGTCGCCAAGGCACTGCGCCCTTTCTTTTTTGCTTTGTATTTCTGCTTGTAAGGCGTCTTTTTTCGCTTTCTGCGCGTTGTATCGCCGCTCAAGCTCTGCGAATCTTCTGCCGTATTCTTCCTGTTCCTGCACGGTTGTGGCGTTCTCTTTGACGCTTGCGGCGACCAGTGCAGCGGTAACGGACAATTCGCGATCCGCTTCGGCAATCGCCTTTTCCTGTTTGGTACAGTTCAGAACCTGTTCCCGCAGCAGGGCGCAGTCGGCAATTACCTGACTTCGGTCCCGCATCAATTCGTTGTACGCATATAGAAACATCGTTTGAATCTGCTGCGCTGTCAGATGCGGCGTGTTGCAAATATGTTCGCGGTCGAACTTATGATTGCATCGCCAGATTTCTTTGCGGTATGCGTCGGTCGAGTGCCAAACCTTAAACCCGAAGAAATCGCCACAATCGGAACAGATCAGTTTGGAAGAAAATACGTTTGAGCCGCTGTACGATTTGCCCATGCTCTTACGACGTGCAAATTCGACCTGTACCGCGTCCCACTCGCGAGGGTCAATGATTGCCGGATGACTGTCCTTAACGTAGTACTGCGGTACTTCACCTTCATTGGTTTTCTTTTCCTTTGTGAGAAAATCGACTGTGAATTTCTTTTGAAGCAACGCGTCACCTTTGTACTTTTCGTTGGTCAGTATGCTAATAATCGTGCTGTCCGACCAGCGCGGTTTTCCTGCGGGAGACGGCACATGGTTTCGTTCCAAATGCCTTCCGATTGCAAACGGCGTTTTGCCTTCCATGAACATTCGGTAAATCGATCGGACTGTTTCAGCTTCTTTTGGGTTTATTACCGGCGTTCCGTCTTCACCACGGTCATAGCCAAGGAAATGCTTGTACGCCATGATGATTTTTCCGTCTGCGAAACGCTTACGATGTCCCCATGTCACGTTTTCGGAAATGCTTCTGCTTTCCTCCTGTGCAATGCTCGACATGATCGTGAGCAAAAGCTCGCCCTTGCCGTCAAAGGTGTAGATATTCTCTTTTTCAAAAAACACCTCAACACCGTGCGCTTTCAAGTCCCGGATGGTAACAAGGCTGTCCACCGTGTTTCTTGCAAACCGGCTGACGGACTTGGTTACGATCAGGTCCATCCGACCGGCAAGGGCGTCGCGTACCATTTCGTTGAAGCCGTCGCGGTTTTTTGTGCTGGTGCCTGTAATGCCCTCGTCCGTATAGATCTTCACAAAATCCCAATCTGGGTTGCGGCGAATGTAATCGGTGTAGTATTCGACCTGCGCTTCATAAGATGTGAACTGCTCGTCTTTGTCTGTGGAAACGCGGGCATAACCGGCGACGCGTCGTTTTTGTTTAACGGACGTCGGTTTGGTCGTGAACGGATTTTTTGTCGCCGGTATTTGCGTTACGACAGCCATAATATCTCTCCCTTGCTTTCGCTTTCATTTCTTTTGTCCAACTGTCTTTGCGGGACGGGTTTTGCCATTGTCGCGTGATGACACGGCTGTTTGCAAGGTAAAAGTGCAAACTGTTGTCACTGCATACTTCTACTTTGTCAACGCTACCGTCGATTTCGGCAATGATCTCTAATAGGATTTCTTCCGGTACCGCTTTAGCAGGACACGCTTTTTTTCCTTTTAGGTTGTATGTACCACAAAGCCAAACAAACTTATTGTGTCGGCTTTTTCTGCGGCATCGCTTTCCGCAAATCCCACAGAACACTTTGCCGGACAAATCGGTCAGGTTTTGGGTTCCTGTCCGCTGGAATTCTATTGCCCGCTGTTCCTTTTCGCGTTGCACCGCGTCAAACGTCTCTTTTGAAACGATCGGCTCGTGTGCGCCTTCCGCGTGGTACATCGGCATCTCGCCCGTATTTCGGTGTTGCTTTTTCGTGATATAGCTTTCGGAAAACGTGGTTTGCAACAACAGATTCCCCGTATAGGAATAGTTCTGCAGTATCCATTGCACCGAGGTCGTACTCCATTCGTTTCCGCTGCGCGTTTTCACACCCATGTTGTTCAGTTTGTCGGTAATTGTCATGTAACCCATGCCGGAGAGATACCAATTGTAAATACAACGGATGATTTCCGCTTCGTGCGGTACGATTACATACCGTCCGTTAACGATTCGGTATCCGAATACCGTTCCGTTCCACGGGATTCCAGCTTCAAAGTTTTTGCGGATACGCCACTTCATATTCTCGGATACCGACCGGCTTTCTTCCTGCGCGAACGACGCAAGGATCGTCAGCATCAGTTCGCCTTCCGCACTGATGGAATGGATACGCTGTTCCTCAAAATACACATCCACATGCAGCGTTTTCAATTCGCGCACCGTTTCCAAAAGCATGACTGTGTTTCGCGCGAAACGGGATATAGACTTTGTGAGTAGTAAATCCAGCTTGCCCGCACGGCAGTCTGTCAACATTCGTTGATATTCCGCCCGGTTGGTTTTTGTTCCGCTGATTCCTTCGTCCGCGTACACTCCGCAGTACAGCCAATCTGCATGGCTTTGGATCAATTTGTTGTAATAGCTGACTTGCGCGGACAGCGAATGCAGCATGGCGTCCTTTCCGGTCGATACGCGGCAGTATGCAGCAACGCGCTTCTTCTTGGGCAGCGCCGGGATTTGCGGCAGCTTTTGTATTTGCATCAGTTTTCACCCCCGTCACATCATCCCTCTAAAGCGGATACATATCAACTACTTCTCTCGAAAAATACTACCCGAACTTAGTCCGTATTTATGCGCCATCATTGTATCAAAATGACCATACTCTCTCTGCGTGATGATGCCTCGTTGGAGCAAAACCTTGGCCTGTGCCATTGCAGACTTATATGCAAGCAGGGATTGAAAAAACGAGTCATCCATGCGAGTCGTCCTTTCTGAACCTGTCATTGATATAGCAGGTGTGGCAGCAGTATTTCTGTGTTTTGGTAACGGCCAGAAAGGAACTGCCGCAAGCAGGACAGACCATCGGATATTGGGCGCGGCACGACTTAACGATGTTATGATACCGCCATAAAGCGCGGCATTTGTCACAGCAGAACAATCGCGGGTTAGTTTTGCTTTTTTGTTCGATCGGTACCCCGCATTGTTTGCAGACGTGCTTTTGCACGGCGATTGCAGCAGGGGAGCGGCGGGAGTAAAAGGACTTGATCGTGCTGACAGGAATGCCGAGGGATCGTGCGATCTGCGCATAGCTCTGCCCGGACGCACGGAGCATTTCGATTTGCTGCTGTTGTACGGACGTCATTCGGATGCCTCCAATCTGTTGTGTTTGTCGGTACACTGTATAAAGCAGATTGGAGACCAAAACTGACGAAAGAAAAGATGTTTTTTTATTTTTGTACAAGCTGCACAATTTTTTGCTTGCGTTTTCTACACATGAATAAACACGAAAAGCATGGTTTTTTCTGGAAACAGTATTGACATCTGCATCATTTCGTGTATAATTTTATTTGTGAGAAGTTCGCCACAAGAGCTTTTCGAATCAGATAAAGGACGTGGTTATCATGCACCGGATACTTGAGGTGAAGCGGTGACTTTGGATTTTGGTGGCTTTACAGGAAGTCCATGCTTAGTGCCTCGTTAGAGCAACAAAGATTATGAAGGATTGCGGTCCTCTGCTATATCAGGGATGGTGTAGAGCGGAGCCTTCCACCCGGAAACGGCCGTCTGTTTAAGCAATTAAATGTTCGTGTTGAAATTTATACGCTGAAATGGATGCAGCCTACCCTTCCGGGAATAGGTTCATGCAGGCTTTTCCCAAAAGGCGATTCAGCGTATAAGAGCTGGATCGTTTTTTTGTTTTTAAAATCCAATTGTTGAAAATTATTAGGTGGGAGTGAAAAGAAAATCGTTCTATTGAACGACAAATATCTGTATGAAAGCATACATCATTATCAATGTTCAAAGTCAGAGGAGAACTATGCCCTATGGATACGAAATCTTCTGTTCCGAGCACGGCTTCGGACAACACAAACCAAAACCACGATGCTAAGCAGGTGCGTGTGCACAAGGTTAATCTGCGCCCTGTTCGATCAAACGCTAAACCCAAAGCACTTAAAACCCGTCACGGAAGACCTTTGATCTTGGGCTATTTGATTCGGATCAACGGGAAACCCGCCATTGCCTACATGAAAGAAAATCAAGCCTATGGGTTTGTATATCTGGATGAGATTATAGCGATTGTTTTCGACGCGGACTGTCACATTCCGGAGTACATTTTAGAGGCAATGTCACCGTAACAATTAATTATGCGGACTTGCGCACCGTTTTTGTGTGTGACAGCGCAAAGACACACAATTGAATAATCGACAACCAGAACGTGCTGTCCGTATAACGTGAAGAGGCCAAGGTAGTCGTTGTAAGCAGTCTTTTTAAAGACTGTAAGCAACTTCTGCCTTGGCCTTTTTCTTTTTTTCGACAGGGAATCCAATATTTCTTGATTATGATAAAAATGGTTTACGTTGTCCAGACAGTCTTGACCGCAGGGCTGCCTGAAGAGCGTAAAGCTCTGCCGGTGCGTTGCGCATCTCTTGATCACAGATGGCTCAACTCGGCGCATCGGAAAAACAGAATAGTGAAACAGCGACCTTTTGAGCGGGAAGCTGCATTCCGGATGGAAGAAAATTCATCGGAGTGTGGTTTGGTATACCCATACCCATTTGGCGGCTGTACGTTGATTGCCTTCCATTCCGGAAAACGGAAAGGAAGGTATTCTATGTCAAACCCAAACAAAAACCCAGGCACGAAACAAACGTACATCGTCTCAAAAGAAGCGTACTACAGTGAGGATCACAAGGAAATACTTACGCGTGCTGCGTATGTGCAGGTAAGTCCGGAGTTGTATCACGAGTACAACAAAATGACTAATGCCTATCGCAACAAGCAGTATGAGCATGGTCGCTGCAAGTGTCCGAAAGACAAGTGGTGGCAATGTGATATTAATTGCGAAATGTGCCCTTACCATTGTGCCGGCGATCAGACGTCCCTGGACGGAACGCGTACAGACCAAGACGGTGGAACATACACGATGGATAAGCATTTTGGGCAGGAAAGCCTTGATTTTGAAGGAAATGTGGCGGATGCCGCCATGTTTTCGGAGATGCTCGCGGAGATGGAGGACGTTTTTCCGGATATCCAAAAAATAGCCGCACTCCTCGTTTCCGGATATGCCGAAACGGAGATTGCTGAAAAAGTCGGAATTCCGCGTACAACGCTCCGTTCACGCCTGCAAAAGCTGAAGAAGCTGTTTTATGCCCGCTACCGTGCGTACAAAGACGGCGACGACGAGTAAAAAAACGAAAAAAACCATAAAAACATCGTCAATTTGGTTTTCCCATCTGCTTTATACAGTGGAGGCAGTACAACACAATATATGCCTCCCAGGAGGGAATGAGAATGGGAAACAGAAAAAAATGTTTGACCGGTGAGGCGATCACGGTATATGTGCTGTGCAAAATTGTGGTTTGCCGTCCTTCTTCCGATGAAGAAAGCGGACGCCGCTGGTACAGACGCCTTATTGCCAGACGCCCGGAAAGCCGGTGGAAGCAATGAATCGTGTGACGGTATCAATCCCGTCTCTACCTATGCCGGTCAAGACGAAGCCCTATGCCCATCAGCAGCGCGCCTTTGATTTTGCGTGCAGACAATTCGGCGTCTTGCCCGCAGAATCCAACAGCCGCGGGATTGCGCTGTTGATGGAAATGGGGACAGGCAAAACACTCACAAGCATCGGAATCGCCGGAGCGTTATTTCAGTTTGCGGATATCCGACGCATCTTGATAGTAGCGCCTCTGTCTATTCTGGGCGTGTGGGAAAAAGAGTTCGAGGCGTTTGCCGATTATCCGTATGCGCTCACTGTACTGAAAGGATCGAGCGCACAGAAAGCGGAAAAGTTGTGCATGCTCCCCGATGGCGTCTTGCAAGTCGTAGTCGTGAATTATGAAAGTGTTTGGCGAATCGAAACAGCGCTTCTGCGGTATGATGCGGATTTGATCATTGCCGACGAGGGACACAAGATCAAAGAACCGCGTACCGCACAATCGAAAGCCATGCATCATTTGGGTGATCGGGCGCGGTACAAGCTGCTGCTGACCGGAACGATCATCACCAACCGTGAACTCGACGTGTTTTCACAGTACCGCTTTTTGAATCCGCAGATTTTCGGCAGCAGCTTCTATGCCTTTCGGAACCGGTATTTTGATATGGTCGGGTATGGCAGCCATATTCCAG